>DASTKA010000585.1:0-6053 GCA_035716165.1 Mycobacterium sp.
GCCACGGCGCCGCGCAATCTGTCGACAAGCGTCATCCTTGCTTCCTCATCCTTCTTGCGGCCTTTCGGCGCATTTCACCGATCGGTCACGTTCTTGATTGGTCGAACTGCCTGCGCGAACCTGAACGGACGGTTCCTTCTCAGGCCCCTCTCGGCCCGCATCGTTGCCGCGCCAATCGCAGGAGTGCTCGTGTAGTCAACCACACGTTGCACCGTTCGCTCGCATCGAGGCGCGGGCACCAACCGTCGAGCGGCCCTCCTACCCAGCGGTTTTCAATTCGAACATGTGTCTAAAAGCGGGTGTCTGCACATGTGCTTGACGGCCGTTGTCGGCTGGTGAGAGGCCAAATGTGATGTTGCTGACATCTTTTCGCGGCCGGTGCACTGTGATTTGTTCGGTGTGCGCCGAAATTTCTTCTGCGCGATGCTCACTCGCGAGGTGGGGGCGGCGGCTCCGGTGGTACCGGCAGCCCGCAGCGGGCCAGTTCGTAGCGCGGCACCCGGTCGATCCGATACCCGGTGAACTTGAAGGAATTCACCAGGTTGGACAGGAATCGGTGCGGGGTCATCGGTGCGCGCACCGAGCTGAGCATCGCCTTCGTATCCGGGCATTGCAGCGCCGCGACGGCCTCTGCAATCCACTGCTGATCCAGGTAGCCCGGAATCCCCGGAGGCAACTTCACCCAGGGGCCGTCGGCGATCACCCAGTCGGGGAAGAGGTTCTTGTCGTGCCCGATCCGGCCGTGCTTGAGCCGTTCTGTGTGTTGCGCAAGCGGATTCGCCAAACCGATCTGATCGATCACCCTGACATCGAGCCCCACGTTCATGCCGACCATGCCGAGGTTGGTGAAAAACACTGCATGCTGGGGCTTTTGCGGGGACTTTTCCCCCGGCGGCGGCTGGGCCATCGGGACCAGGTCCCACTGGGTGTAATTGCCCGACGGCAGCAGTAACGCCCCTTCGGGCGTGTTGTTGAGGGCGGTCAGGATGGCCGCCATCCGCGGATAGCCCAGGTAGTCCGCGGCGGTCAGCGGATGCGCGTTACCGGTGGCCTGGGCATAGAAGCGGCGTTCGTCGACGATCCCGGAGTAGGTGACGTGGGTGGCGTCGTCGCCCATCCCCGGTGAATTCGCCGCCCACAGCGACCATCCGGCCACTCCCAGCCACAGGGCGCCGGCGGCGCCGGCGACCCAGTTACCGGTCTCCCGCGAATAGTCCTGGCCGTCGGGGATGGCGATCGGAATGACGGCGACGGGAGCCAGCAGACAGAACAGCGGCGCCAGCAGCACCCGGGCGTGCATGAAGTCGCCGCCCTGGCGGATCCAGTAGAGGGCCTGCAGCAGACCGCTGACGAGCACCCACGCCACCACCGCCGGCGGGCTGTGCACGGCCCGGGCCACCCGGCCGTAGTCGGGCGCCAGCGTGGGCCGCAGGAACGACGGCCGCCGACGCGCGGCGAACAGCAGCACACCCAGCGGTACGAGCAGCACCACGGGTATCCACACCGCGTACGGCGCGTTGAAGTTCGACAGGTAGATCATGCCCTGGGACCACTTGTCCCCGGCCGCGTCCTTGGCCAGGGCGGTGCCGGGCACCAAGAGGCCGTAATAGCCCATCCGGAAGATCTGGTATGCGACCGGCAGGAAACCCCCTGCCACCACGATCAGCGCCCGGCGGCGCCAGGTCCGGGCCGCGATGAGCATCATGATCAGGGCCATGCCGCCCATGAGCGCCAGCTCCGGCCGGACCAGCACACTGAACCCGGCGACGAAGGCCAGCGCGCAGGCGAACGCCTTGTTGTCCGCGCGGTTGCGCACCGGCTGCGCCCAGCAGACCATCATCCACCAGAGCAGCCCGAGGTAGGCCAGCGCCAAACCGCTCTCCAGCCCGGACGTGGCGAAGTCTCGCGCGGGCGGCAGCGCGATGTAGACCAGCGCGCCGGCGGGCAACATGATGGCCCTGCGGCCCCGCAAGCTGGGCGCATACAGCCGCGCGGCGCCCAGCATCAGCAGGGCGACGCCCACCACCGAGAGCGTCAGCGCCAGGGCGAGCGCCACGTACTCCATCCGCGACGCGCCGCTGACCCAGCTGCCCACATACATCATGTAGGTCCAGGCGGTGGAGGTGTTGGCCTCGACCCGCTCACCCTGGTTGAACACCGGCCCGTTGCCGGCGAGCAGGTTGCGCACGGTGCGCAGCACGATGAGGCCGTCGTCGGCGATCCACCGCCGCTGCCAGCTCCCCCAACCGAACAGCACAGCGACCGCCGCCACGCTGATCCACAGGCTGACCCGCGCCATGGTGGTGTACGGGAACACGGGCCAGCCGGCCCGCCTCATCACCGGCCGGCTCCGCATCATGCGCGCTTTGAGAGCCTGCAGTTCGGGGCTAACCGAAGGCAACCGCGGCTCCGACTGTTGCGATCCACGCCAGGAACAGCACCTGCAGCACCCGGTCCCGCAGCGCGATGTCTTCGGGTTCGCCGGCCAGCCCGCCGTCCACGTCGACCGCGTAGCGCAGGATCGCGATGGTGAACGGGACCATGGAAACCGCGTACCACGACCCCGAGTGGTGGCCTCGCTCGAAGGCCCACAGGCCGTAGCACATCACCACCGCCGTGGCTGACAGCGTCCAGACGAATCGCAGGTATGTGCTGGTGTAGCTCTCCAGTGATTTGCGGATCGCCGCGCCGGTGCGCTCGGCCAACTGCAGTTCCGCATAGCGCTTGCCGGCGACCATGAACAGCGACGCGAACGCCGCCGAGAGCAGGAACCATTGCGAAAGCGGGATTTTGGCCGCCACACCGCCCGCGATGGCGCGCAGTAGATACGCCGAGGACACGATGCAGATGTCAAGCACCGCTTGGTGTTTGAGGCCGAAGCAGTAGGCCAGCTGCATGCCGAGGTAGACGGCCATCACCAGCGCCAAGTTCGGCGTCACCGTCCACGCGATGCCCAGCGAGGCCACGCCGAGGACAACGGCGACGACGTAGGCCAGCCAGGCGGGCACCACACCGGCCGCGATCGGGCGGAATCTCTTGGTCGGGTGTTCGCGGTCGGCCTCGACATCGCGGGCATCGTTGATCAGATAGATCGACGACGCCGCCAGACTGAACACCACGAACGCATACCCCACTTGGGTGAGCATCTGCCCGTAGTCGTACCGAATGCCGCTGCCCAGTCCGGCCACCGGTGCGGCCAGCACCAATACGTTCTTCACCCACTGCCGGGGGCGGATCGCCTTGATCACCCCGGTGACCAGGTTGCCCGGCGGCCGGGTCACGACGTCCTCACTCATTCAGCCACACCTCCCGTGCACGGCGCGCGATCGCCGCAACGACGGCACCCAGGGCGATGCCGAAGGCCACGTCGCTGGGGTAGTGCACGCCCAGCAGGATCCGCGACAACGCCATCGGGGGCACCAGGACCGCGGGCAGCGGCAGGCCGGTGGTCCGGCCCATCAGGATGGCCGCGGCGGTGGTCGAAGTGGCGTGTGCGGACGGGAAACTCAGTTGGCTGGGGGTGCCGACGTTCACCGTGACGGCGGGATCATGCGGTCGCTTGCGACGCACGATCCGCTTGACGATGACGGCGGCGGCGTGCGCGGCGAAGGCACCGGCCCCGGCCACCAGCCAGTCCCGGCGCCGCTTCGGTGACAGTACTGCGCCGAGGACGGCGACGACCACCCAGCCGAGACTGTGCTCGCCGAAGTGCGACAGAGCGCGCGCCGCGGGTAGCACCCCCGGACGATCGCTCAGCGCCGCCTGGACGGCGACCAGCGCGGCCACTTCACCGCGCGGCGCCTCCGCAGCGGCGGCCTCATGCATTTTCTGCGGCTGGCAGCAACGCCGTCTCCCACTTCTGCTTGCTGGACAACACCGGCAGCGCGTCGCGGTACACCCGGCGCATTTCGTCGAAGCGGCTGAGCAGCCGACGCTGACGGCGCAGCGATTCGAACAACAGCGAGAACATCTTTCGCCGGTCGCGCTGCCGATAGACCACACCACAGCCGTCGGCCGTGGTGACCGTCACGCCGTCGACCGTGCACAACCGGAACCAGCGCGCGTCCTGGGTCGGCACGTTGAATTCGGGCCGGGTGTGGGATTGCGTGTCGGCCTTGGTCATGTTGTGCAGGATGCCGCGGGCCAGCCGGTAGCCGATCGACACGGGGTTCACCGGCGGCTTCATCGCCTTGGTCTTGTGCGATGGCGTCGGCAATTCGCTCGCCGCCGGCAGCACGACCGCGTCCGGGAATTCCTTGCGCAGCCGATGCACCTCGGGCAGCGCGGATTCCAGGATCGAGAAGATGTGTTCGGGTCCGGCCAGGAAGTCGTCGATGGCCCGGTTCTGGATTGCGACCGTCGAATACTCAAGGCAGGCAAGGTGTTTCAGCGTCGCCTTGAGATGGCTGCGGACCAGACCGGTGATGTCGCCATCCCAGTGCAAAGCCGCCACCACCAGCCGGTTGCGCAGGTGGAAGTAGGCCTGCCAGTCGATGGCGTCGTCCTTGTCGCTCCACGCCATGTGCCAGATCGCGGCGCCGGGCAGCGTGACGGTCGGATACCCGTGCTCGCCGGCGCGCAGACCGTACTCGGCGTCGTCCCATTTGATGAACAACGGCAGCGGCTGGCCCAGTTCCTCGGCGACCTGGCGCGGGATCATGCACGTCCACCAACCGTTGAAGTCGACATCGATGCGACGGTGCAGCAGTGCGCTCCGATCGTTCTTGTCGTTCAACGGAAACTTGGCGAAGTCGTGGTCGTACTCGGCGTGCGGCGCGGCGGTCCACATGAAGTTCGCCTGGTTGACCACCTCGCCCATGATGTGCAGGTGTGACGGCTCCTGCAGGTTGAGCATCTGCCCGCCGATCAGGGTCGGCGTCTTGGCGAAACGGTTGAGCGCCAGCACCCGCAGGATCGTGTCCGGCTCGATGCGGATGTCGTCGTCCATGAACAGAATCTGTTGGCAGTCCGTGTTTTTCAGCGCCTCGTACATCACCCGGCTGTAGCCGCCGGAACCGCCGAGGTTGGGCTGATTGTGGATGGACAGCCGAGTGCCCAGGCCCGCCGCCGCTGCCGCGAAGTCGGGGTGGTCGCGCACCTTGCGCACGCCCTGGTCCGGGACGATGACCGCACCGATCACCGCGTCCACCAACGGATCCGCGGTGAGGTCGGCCAGCGCGTTGACGCAGTCGGCGGGGCGGTTGAAGGTGGGGATGCCGACGGCGACGTTGGCCGTGCCCGGCGCGGGCTCGGTGGCATACCAGCCGCCGCTGATGAGGTTGACCGCGGTGTCGGTGGTGATGTCGAACCAGATCCAGCCGCCGTCCTCGAACGGCTTGAGCGCCACCTCGATCTCGACGACGGCCGGCTGCTCGTCGGTGCCGACGAATTGGCGGCCCTCCACCGAGATTCGCACCCCGGTGGCCTTGGTCCGGTAGACGTCGACGCGACCCGTTCCGGTCAGCTCGACCCGCAGCGCCACCGACTGACAGATGGACCAGCGCCGCCAGTAGCTGGCCGGGAACGCGTTGAAGTACGTGGCGAACGACACCTCGGACTCTTTGCCGATCTCCAGCGACGTGCGGCTGGTCGCGTGCGCACGACGGGCATTCGTCGTCGACTCCTCGAGATACAGCTTGCGCACGTCGAGCGGTTCGCCGGGGCGCGGCAGGATGATCCGGGACAGCAGGCTCACGGCGGTCATCAGGCGCCACTCCTTCTCATCGCTTCGCTCTGCATCGTCATGACGCGCATCAGCGCGCGCCTTCCTCTTTGTTCTGGGCTTCCGTCAGGGATGCGCCGTCCCGCAGGTGCGGCGCGAGCACGTTGTCGTACATGTTCAAGGCGCTGGCAATGGCCATGTGCATATCCAGATATTGGTAGGTGCCCAGCCGGCCGCCGAACAATACTTTCGACGACTCGGTCTCGGACTTCGCCCTCGCTCGATAGGCGGCCAGCAGGGCACGGTCGGCTTCGGTGTTGATCGGATAGTAGGGCTCGTCGTCGTCCTCGGCGAAGCGCGAGAACTCCCGCATGATCACCGTTTTGTCGGT
>DASTKA010000586.1:0-4360 GCA_035716165.1 Mycobacterium sp.
TCGGCGCCAACAGAATTCGACAACCAACGGCTGAGCCGGCTACTCGAATTCGTGGTCCGCCAAGAGCCACGCCTGAATTGGGCCATCGGAGATCGCACCGACGGCACGACGGTACTGGTCACCGATCTCGCTCACGGATGGATACCTTCAGGCATCAGCCTTCCGGCGGGGGTGCGGTTGCTGGAACCCGAGCGGCGCAGCGGCAGGGTCGCCGCGCTGATCGGCGAAACGGCGCGCATCGTCTCTTACACCCCCGGTGATTCGTTGCGCCGCTCGGCCGACTTCGCTGCGACCAAATCATCGGTGGACCCCCGCGCGCTGCCCGCCGTCGATGATCTGGCGAGCGTGCTGAGTGCTGTCACCCGGGGGCGCGACGACCTGCCCAAGATCGTGCCCCGGTTGGCGGGAGCCGCCGCCGCGGGAACGGATGTCGTCGATCAGGAGGTCGACGTGCTGCGGGTGCACCTCGACACTGCGCGCTATCAGCTCCTCGTTCAGTATCCGAAGGTCAATCCCGCGCTCCTGCTCAAGTGCATGTTGATGGCCGCCACCGAGGGCATCGCCAGCGGCGACGCGGTGTCCGCGAACTACCACCTGTCCTGGTATCAAGCGCTCGCCGGATGAGCGCCCGGCGCATCACCCGGCGGCCTGTCCGCGTATGAATTGACGCTGGTCGGAGGGGTCGACGATACTGTCCTGGTGGCGGGTTCGGGCAGTCGCGCGAATCTCAGCGAGAAGGATCTCGTCGAATCGGTTCTTCGGGAACTGAGCGAGGCGGCCGACAAGTGGGAAGCGCTTGTGGCGCAGGCCGAAGCCGTCACCTACAGCGTCGACCTGGGTGACGTTCACGCGGTTGCAAATTCCGACGGCCGGCTGCTCAAACTGACTTTGCATCCCGGCGTGATGACCGGCTACGGCCACGGAGAATTGGCCGAAAGGCTGAATCTTGCGATTAGCGCGCTGCGCGAGGAGGCCGAGGCGGAGAACCGGGCAACTTACGGCGGTCCCCTGCACTGACGTACGTCGCGGCCCCGGCTCTCGTCCCGCGTTTCACGCGCTCATCGACCGGGGCTTGGGCTGATGGGCCCCGGCTCTCGTCGCGCGTTTCACGCGCTCATCGACCGGGGCCGGGAGGCCCGGCGAAAGCCTGAGCGATCCGCAACCAGTGCTCGGCGTCGGCGCCCTGGGCGGTGATGTCCAGGGCGCTCAGCGGACGCCGTTGGGTGACCAGGAAACAGAAATCCTCGGCGGACCCGCTGACCCGCTGCTGGGCTTCCGGCGGCCCCCAGGACCAGGTGTCGCCGCCAGGTCCGCGCAGCTCGACCAGGAACGGCTCCGCCGGCGGCGCCAGATTGTTGACGGCGAAGGCGAAGTCGCGGGTGCGCACACCCAGGTGAGCGATCGACCTCAGGCGTTCGGTCGCGGGCCGCGTCACGCCCAGGGCGTCGGCGACATCGAGGCCGTGTGCCCAGGTCTCCATCAGGCGCGCGGTGGCCATCGAAGCGGCACTCATCGGCGGTCCAAACCACGGAAGTTTGCGGCCGGACGGCACCGAGAGCAGCGCATCGTGCAGCCGTCCCCGGGTGGCCCGCCAGTCGGCGAGCAGCTCGGACGGCGGCAGCGCCGCCAGCTCTTCGGCGCCCTTATCGACGAAGCCCGTAGGGTCGGCGGCCGCCTCCGCCAGCACCTCGGCGAATCCGGGTTCGTCGGTGACCGCGATCAGGGCGACCCGATCGGTCCACAGCAGGTGGCCGACCTGATGTGCGATCGTCCAGCCGGGCGCCGGCGTCGGATCGGCCCAGCGTTCGGGCGACAACGGCGCAACCAGCTCGTCGAGCGCGTCGCTTTCGGCACGCAGGTCGTCGACCATGGGCCCGGGACCGGTCATCGGAGCCCTCGACTGTCGGGTGCGGCAATCGGACAAATCACGTCTGTACCTTAGCCACTGTTGGCTTGCTCGCCGCGGCGCCCGACGACGCTGTGCACGGCGAGGCCGATCAGGTAGAGCACCGAGCCGAACAGCGCGAACGCGGGCGCGTGCCCGTCGTCGGGAATCAAGATTCCGGCCACCGTGATCGAGACGATGAACGCGACCCAGAACAGCGCGTCCTGCACGGCGAACACATGCCCGCGAAGGGCGTCGTCGACATCCATCTGGATCGCGGTGTCGGCGCAAAGCTTGACCACCTGCCCGGTGACGCCGAGCAAGAAGCCGCACGCGACCATGACCGGGAGCAGCAGTTCGGCGCCCGCGACCTCGATGATCGCCGAGGTCGCCAACGCACCGTTCGCCGTCGCGTAGCGGCCCCAACGGCGGATGGCGGGCGGTGTCAGAACGTTGGCCAGGAAGGCGCCCAGGCCCGCGGCGCCGAAGAACACCAAGGCGGTGCTGAATCCCCCGCCCTCGAGGTTGGGCATGTGGTGGACCAGCAGCAAGACCAGCAACGAGTTGATGCCGACTACCATCCGGTGGGCTGCCAAGCCGGACAACGTGGCGGCGACCGTCGGACGCTGCGCCACCGTCCGCGCACCATGCAGCCAGCCGGTGATCACCGCGTAGATGACCGGACCGTGGATCGCTCGCCTGGTGTCGTCGGGCCCCAGCGCCCGGGCACCGAACCGCCACGACAACAGCAAGGCGATCGACACCGGGATAGCGGTGAGGAACACAATCGCCGAGGCGCCCTTGTCGCTGGCGCCGAGCAGGATTCGCGGCACCAGCATGAAATTCGCGCCGAGGAACGCCGCCATCGCCCCGCACGCGGTGGCAACCGAGTTCATCGTCACCACCTGCTCGCGCGGCACCACGTGCGGCAGCGACGCCGACAACCCGGACCCGACGAAGCGGGCCAAACCGTTGGCGAACAGGGCACCGAGCAACAGCGGCAAGTCGCCTGCCCGCAGCGCCAGGACCGCGCCGATCGCGGCGATCAAGATCAACCGGCCCACGTTGGCGCCGACAAGCACCAGCCGCCGATCCCAACGGTCCATCAGCGCACCGGCGAACGGGCCCAGCAGCGAGTAGGGCAGAAACAGAACCGTGAAGGCGCGCGCTATCGAAAGGGGATCGGCGGCCCGATCCGGGTTGAACAGCAGCGCCCCGGCCAGCGCCGCCTGGAACAAGCCATCACCGAACTGGCTCGCAACCCGCAGCTGCAGCAGGCGCCAAAAAGCCGGCAGACCGCGCACCGACCGCCAAGTTTCGACGGGTGCGCTGGACTGCATCCGGGTTGGGATCACCGAAACCGACTTCCACGATTGGGGTTGGCAAAGTTCGCGCGATCAGAGCGGTCCCAATAACAGTACAAATCTCGAAGGCCTACCCCCGCGATTGCCCTAGGCCACGATGCGCCGGATGCGATGATGTTCTGGTGCCCCCGTCGGAGGATCCAGAGGACTACGTCGCACCCGCCGCGCAACGGGTGCGCGCGGGCACTTTGCTGCTCGCCAACACCGATCTTCTCGAACCGACGTTTCGGCGCAGCGTGATCTACATCGTCGAGCACAACGACGGGGGCACGCTGGGCGTTGTGCTGAACCGCTCCAGCGAAACCGCGGTGTACAACGTGTTGCCGCAATGGACCAAGCTGTCGGCCAAGCCGAAGACGATGTTCATCGGAGGACCGGTGAAGCGTGACGCCGCGCTGTGCCTGGCGACACTGCGCGTCGGTGCCGATCCCCAAGACGCGCCGGGCTTGCGGCACGTCGACGGCCGCGTGGTCATGGTCGATCTGGACGTCGACCCCGAGCTGATCGCGCCGCTTGTCGAAGGGGTGCGGATCTTTGCGGGGTACTCGGGCTGGACTATCGGTCAGCTCGAAGGTGAGATCGAACGCGACGACTGGATTGTGTTGTCCGCCTTACCATCCGACGTGCTTGTCGGACCGAGGTCTGACCTGTGGGGCCAAGTACTGCGCCGCCAGCCGCTGCCGCTGTCCCTGCTCGCCACCCACCCCATCGACATCAGCCGCAACTAGGCCACTCCCCCGGCTTCAGGTCAGGGGCACGACCGCGTGCAGCCGGCGCAGCTGCCGGCGCAGGCGGGTGCGGCCGCTTCCTGGCGCAGCGCGAAGCGCGCGCTTTGCCATGAGCCGGCGGCCAGCGTTCCCAGCGCGCCCACCACGCACACGATGAGCACCACCAGCGCAGTGTCTGGGACGGCGGCCATGGCGACCGCACCGCCGGCGGCCAACATCACCGCGGCCGCCAACTGGGTTGGAGCCATCGCGCGCAGCGCCAACGCGGTGGCGCCGAAATTTTGGTTGTGCGCCAGCGACCAGGTGCCGAACCCCGCCGAGGCCACCGCCGCACATATGCACAGCACGCCCGCAATCAGCATGGGGTCACAATACGAGCCGGG
>DASTKA010000587.1:0-5426 GCA_035716165.1 Mycobacterium sp.
GTCGTGGGCGCGCCGGCGATGGGGGTGGACACGATGAAATAACAGATCACCGCCAGCGGTATGGCCACAAATCCGTAGCCGCGCACTCCCATCTCCTGCAGGACGGTCAGCATCATGCCGCCGAGGAACCACGCCAAATAGGTCGGCAGCCAGAGCCGCGCGCCGTCGGGAAACCAGTGGTCGGTGTGCACCAGGACCAACCAGGCGGGGCTGATCAACGCCATACCGGCCAGGGCGCCCAGCACGAGTTTCGGCTGCCACTGCCGTCGGCAGATCACCACTAGCAGCAGGTATGCCAGCAGCGGCAGCACGACGTAGAAAGCCGCCTCCACAGCCAGGCTCCACATCTGGGTCAGGCCCTGGTGCAGATACTTGCCCAGGTAACCGTTGCAGTAGATCTGCGTCAGAGTCAGGTTGCGGGCCAGCCCCAGCCAGCTGTGACCGGGATTCGGCCCGGCGTCACGAAAGTGGTAGAGGACGTAGGCGAACAACACCGTGACGACGTAGGCAGGCATGATGCGCCGAACCCGGTGCCACGCATAGCGACTCAGCGACGGCGCTCGACCGTCCGCTGCGGCTGCCTTCACCCACGGCCGGAACAACAGATAGCCGGAGAGCACGAAGAAGATCGGCACACCGATCTCCATCCGGGAACCGACCAGGCCCCAATAGCCGTGCGTGTATTTGCCGGTGGTGTAGGCCGCGTGGGTCCCGACGACGAGGAGCGCGGCGACGGCGCGGATCCCGGTCAGCGAGGCGATACGGTCGACACGCGAGGTCTGCTCCAGCCCGCCCTGGGCGTCTTGTTCTTCGGACAGCGTCATCCGCCGTGTTTCCTGCGGGGCTTCCCGCCGTCTCGGCTGCGGGGCTTGGCGGACGACCGCTCCGGTTGCAGGTTGATCAGCACCCCCGAAATACGGGTGTTCTCAAGGCGTTTCAACGTCGACTTGCCCAACTTGGCAGGCAGTTCCACCAGGGAGAAATCCGGGCCGATCGCGATGTGGCCGAAATCGCTGCGATGCAGCCCTCCCTCGTTGGCGATGGCACCGACGATGGCGCCCGGGCCGATCTTGTGCCGCTTGCCCACAGCGATGCGGTAGGTGGCCAACGGTTTCGCATTCCCTGGCCGCTCGGGGCGGTCACGACGCTCGGTACGTCGCTCGCGGCGCTCCGGGGGCGGTTCGGGCGACATCAGGAATTCCTCACCGTCGCGGGACTGCAACGCCAGCGCGGCGGCGATGTCGGCCATCGGGGTGTCGTGCTCGCGTTCGTAGTCCTGAACCAACTTGCGGAACAGGTCGATTCCGGACGAAGCGAGCGCGTTGGTGATGGAATCGGCGAACTTGGCCACCCGCTGCGCGTTGACGTCTTCGACGGTGGGCAATTCGGCTTCGATGAGCGTTTGCCGGGTGGCCTTTTCGATCGCCTTGAGCAGGTGACGCTCGCGCGGGGACACGAACAGCAGCGCGGTTCCCGAACGGCCCGCCCGGCCGGTGCGTCCGATCCGATGCACGTAAGACTCGGTGTCATGCGGGATGTCGTAGTTGAGCACGTGCGATATCCGCTCCACATCCAGCCCGCGCGCGGCGACGTCGGTGGCGACCAGGATGTCGATGCTGCCGTCTTTCAGGGCGGCGACGGTCCGCTCCCGCTGGCCCTGGGGGATGTCTCCGTTGATGGCGGCCGCGGAAAGGCCTCGGGCCCTCAACTTTTCGGCGACCTCCTCGGTGGCCTGCTTGGTTCGGACGAAGACGATCATCGCCTCGAACGGCTCGACTTCCAGCACCCGCGTCAGCGCGTCCATTTTGCGCGGACCCGCGACCTGGATGTAGCGCTGCGAAATATTCTCGGCGGTAGCGGTTTTCGCTTTGGTGCTGACCTCGAGCGGATCGTGCAAATACTTGGTGGTGATCTTGCGGATAGCGGGAGGCATGGTCGCGGAGAACAGCGCCACCTGTTTGTATTCGGGAGTCTCGGACAGTATGCGATCGACTTCTTCGGCGAAGCCCATGGTGAGCATCTCGTCGGCCTCGTCGAGCACCAGGTAGTCGACGTGGGACAGGTCTAGCGTGCCGCGCTCCAGGTGGTCGATGACCCGGCCGGGAGTGCCGACCACCACATGCGCGCCGCGTCGTAGCCCGGCCAGCTGCACGCTGTAGGACGAGCCGCCGTAGATCGGCAGCACGTTGATCTTGGGGAGGTGCGCCCCGTACCGGCTGAACGCCTCGGCCACCTGCAGGGCCAGTTCCCGGGTCGGGGCCAGCACCAGCGCCTGGGTGGCGGTGCTGGTGACGTCGATCTTGGACAGGATCGGGATCGCGAACGCGGCGGTCTTGCCGGTGCCGGTCTGGGCCAGCCCGACGACGTCGGAGCCCGCCATCAGCGCCGGGATGGTCGCGGCCTGAATGCCGGTGGGCGATTCGTAGCCGACGTCGGCGATCGCCCGCAAGACCGAGGGATTGATCTGCAGGTCGGCAAACGTCGGTGAGGCAGCTTCGGTCGAGCTGTCCGAGTGGGTCATCGTCCAAGGAGTCTAGTGGTGATCGCGAGCTCAGCTTCGCTGAGCGCTGCGGGTCACCACCATTGGGTCCCGTGTGATCGCGAGCTCGGCTTCGCTGAGCGCTGCGGGTCGCTGAGCGTGATCGTCCGCACACGCGGCCATGCCTGCGACACCCCCGGACCCGATGGCGGTACGGTGCCCGATGTGTGGTCGCTGCCCCGTCATACCGAGCCACTGACCGGCTCGGCCGCTGTCGCCCTGATCGCCTTCACGCTGACCGGCTGCGGCTCCGGAGACTCCACCGTCGCGAAGACGCCGCCGGCCAGGACGACTTCGGAGACCGCGTCGATCACGGCCCCGGCCACGCCGGCGCCGGCCGCCCAACCCGGCAACGCGCCGCCGACCGACCCCTGCGCGGTCAATCTCGCCGCGCCCACCATCGCGAAGGTGGTGTCCGAGCTGCCTCGCGACCCGCGCAGCCAGCAGCCGTGGAACCCCGAACCGCTGGCCGGCAACTACAACCAGTGCGCGCAGCTATCGGCGGTGATCATCAAGGCCAACACCAACGCGGTCAGTCCGACCACCCGTGCGGTGCTGTTTCACCTCGGCCAGTTCATCCCCCAGGGCGTGCCCGACACCTACGGATTCAACGGCGTCGACCCGGCGCAGACCACGGGCGACACCGTGGCGCTGACCTACCCCAGCGGGATCAGCGGCCTGAAGACCAACGTCAAGTTCCACTGGAACGGCAACGCCGTCGAACTCATCGGCAACACCCCCGCCCGCTAGTCCACGGCACGGCCGCCCGGCGCGCCGCTGCTGTCGGAGCGCTGGCCTACTGTGGCTCGAGTGTTGGTCTCCGGCGACAGCATCGTTTACAGCGCATCGGATCTTGCCGCCGCAGCCCGCTGCGAATTCGCGCTGCTGCGGGATTTCGACGCGAAGCTGGGCCGCGGACCCGCGGTCACCGTGGAGGACGAACTGCTGACGCGGACGGCCGCGCTCGGGACTGAACACGAGCGACGCGAACTCGCCTCGCTGCGCGACCGGTTCGGGGAGGCCGTCGCGATCATCGGCCGCCCCGCGTACACGCCCGCCGGACTGGCGGCGGCCGCGGACGCCACCCGGCGCGCCGTCGCCGACCGTGTGCCCGTGGTGTATCAAGCCGCCATGTTCGATGGCCGCTTCGTCGGATTCGCCGATTTCCTGGTCCGCGACGGCGAGCGCTACCGGGTCGTCGACACCAAACTGGCCCGCTCGGCCAAGGTGACCGCGCTGCTGCAGCTGGCCGCCTACGCCGATGCGTTGGCCGCGTCGGGCGTCCCGGTCGCGCCGGAGGCCGAACTTCGGCTCGGCGATGGGACCACGGTGTGGCACCGCGTTTGCGACCTGATTCCGGTGTACCGCTCCCAGCGGGCCCGGCTGCAGCGCCTGCTGGATGACCACTTTGCGCGCGGTACGGCGGTGCGCTGGGAGGACGAGGGCGTGGGCGCCTGCTTTCACTGTCCGTTATGCCTGGAGCAACTGCGGGCGGCCGACGACGTGCTGTTGGTCGCCGGCATGCGAGTGAGCCAGCGCGACAAGCTCTTTGACGCGGGCATCAGCACGCTTGCCGAGCTGGCCGATCACCGCGGTCCCGTGCCCGGCCTGGCCGCCGGCGTGCTGAACAAACTGACCATCCAGGCGAAACTGCAAGTCCGCCAACGCGAAACCGGCGTACCTCAGGTCGAGGTCATCGATCCGCAGCCACTGGCGCTGCTGCCCGAGCCCGACCCGGGAGACCTGTTCTTCGACTTCGAAGGCGACCCGCTGTGGACCACCGATGGCCGCGAGTGGGGCCTGGAATATCTGTTCGGCGTGTTGGAGGCCGGGCCGACGGGCAAGTTCCGCCCGCTGTGGGCGCACAACCGCGCCGACGAGCGCAAGGCGCTGATCGAGTTCCTGGCGCTGGTGGCCAAGCGCCGCAAGCGCCGCCCCAACATGCACATCTACCACTACGCGCCGTACGAGAAGACCGCGTTGTTGCGACTCGCCGGGCGTTACGGGGTGGGCGAGGACGAAGTCGACGAGCTGCTGCGCAGCGGTACGCTGGTCGACCTTTACCCGTTGGTGCGCAGGAGCATTCGCGTGGGTGCGGAGTCGTTCAGCCTGAAGGCGCTGGAGCCCCTCTACATGGGGGCCCAGCTGCGCGCGGGGGACGTGACCACGGCCACCGGTTCGATCACCTCCTACGCACGGTACTGCGAACTCCGGGCGGACGGCCGTGGCGACGAGGCCGCGCCCGTGCTCAAGGAGATCGAGGACTACAACCACTACGACTGCCGGTCGACTCAGGAACTGCGTAACTGGTTGTTGTTGCGCGCCTACGAATCCGGGGTGGTACCGGTCGGCGCGCAGCCCGTGGCCGATGGCAACACCGTCGATGACCGCGACAGGCTGGCGGTGACGCTATCGACGTTCGCGGGAGCGGCCGGCATCGACGACCGCACCCCGCAGCAGACGGCGGTGGCGCTGCTGGCCGCGGCGCGCGGCTACCACCGGCGTGAGGACAAACCCTTCTGGTGGGCGCATTTCGACCGGATGAACTTTCCCATCGACGAGTGGGCGGATAACACCGACGTGTTCGTCGCCGAGCACGCGTCGGTCAGTGTCGACTGGCACACGCCTCCCCGCGCGCGAAAACCACAGCGGCGGCTGCGGTTACGCGGAGAGCTGGCGCGCGGTGACTTGAAGAGCGACGTCTTCGCGCTCTACGACCCCCCGGCACCACCCGGCATGACCGACAACCCGGACCGGCGGGCCGCCGGGCGAGCCTCGGTCGTCGAGGCCGACGATCCGGCGGTGCCCACCGAAGTGCTGGTTCTCGAACGAGTTGGCACCGACGGCAAGACCTTTCACCAGCTGCCGTTCGCGCTGACACCCGGCC
>DASTKA010000588.1:0-5547 GCA_035716165.1 Mycobacterium sp.
GGTGTTCGACGGCGATGGACCGCTGGCCGGTACCGTGCGGTTCGAGTGGAATCCGTTGCGCTGGTTCGAAGAAGACGAGCCGATTTACGGCCACCCCCGCAATCCCTACTCGCGGGTCGACGCCCTGCGGTCGCACCGTCAAATCCGCGTAGAACTCGACGGAATTGTCCTGGCCGACACCAAGTCTCCCGTTTTGGTTTTTGAAACCGGTTTGCCGACAAGGTATTACATCGATCCGACAGATGTCGACTTCGAGCACCTGGAACCCAGCGCGACGCAAACGCTGTGCCCGTACAAGGGAGTGACGTCAGGTTATTGGTCGGTGCGTGCGGGCCGCCCCGGTGAGCAAGTCCTGCATGAGGATCTGGCGTGGACCTACCACTATCCGCTTCCAGCGGTCGGCCAGATCGCCGGTCTGATCGCGTTCTACAACGAGAAACTCGACATCGCCGTCGACGGGGTGAGGCTGGCGCGGCCGCAGACGCAGTTCAGCTAGCCGCGCAGCAACCCGAAATGAACTCT
The DNA here is from genome assembly GCA_035716165.1 of Mycobacterium sp. Lineage (GTDB taxonomy): Bacteria > Actinomycetota > Actinomycetes > Mycobacteriales > Mycobacteriaceae > Mycobacterium. Next base: position 523 of record DASTKA010000588.1, read on the forward strand.
TAAAGTCGCGCTCATACAGGCGAAACATTGCCATTCGAAGCTTCAGCCGTCTACGGCGTCACTTCGCACCGCAGCAGATTCTCAAAGGTCTGTCGGCCCGAATTGGGGTGTGTCTGAACCATGTTGCCTTATCCAGATTGGGTGAATCCTGGAGACAACGCCTGGCAGTTGGTGGCGGCGACTCTGGTAGGCCTGATGAGCATTCCAGGCATCGCCGTTTTATACGGCGGGATTGTGCAGCGAAAATGGGCCGTCAACACCATGTTGATGGCCTTCACCGGGTTCTCTCTGGTGCTGGTCGTGTGGGTCCTCTGGGGTTTCAAGATGGGCTTCGGCGAACCGCTGAAACTCGGTCCCGGCATCCTGCAGTCGGCGGTGGGGAAACCCAGAACCATCCTGAGTAGCAACAACCAGCAGATCGCCTTCATCCCGCTGCTGGACGGGACCATGCCGTCTTTCCGCTTCTCGGAGACCACGCTGGCGTACTTCCAGTTCGTGTTCGCCGCCATCACGCCGCTACTTTTTCTCGGCAGCGTGGTCGGGCGAATGAGCTTCAAGGTCTGGCTGATCTTCGTGCCGCTGTGGTCGACGTTCGCCTACTCGGTCAATGCGTTTCTGTTGTGGGGCGGCGGCTGGTGGGCACACGCGGGCGCCCTGGATTACAGCGGCGGCTACGTGATTCACCTCGCCGCCGGGACTTCCGGGTTCGTCGCCGCAGCCGTGATAGGTCCGAGGCTGGCGCGCGACCGAGAACGCGCGGTGCCGAACAACCTGCCCCTGGCCGCGGTCGGTGCGGGCGTTTTGTGGTTGGGCTGGAACGGCTTCAACGGCGGTGACCCGTACTTTTCGGGAGCCGACGCATCACTGGCGGTGCTCAACACAAATCTCGCCACCGCGGTTGCATTGCTCACCTGGGTGATCTGGGACCTCTTCGGGAGCAAGCAGCGTAAACCCACGTTCCTGGGCGCTGTGAACGGGATGATCAGCGGCCTGGTCGCCATCACGCCGGCGGCCGGCTTCGTCAACAGCTTCGGTGCGATGATCATCGGCGCCGTTGCCTCGTCCCTGGTATGGATGTCGTGGAATTGGCTCGGTACGACAAGGCTTTTCAAAAAGGTGGACGACACGCTGGGTGTGTTCCACACGCACGGTGTGGCGGGTTTGGCCGGTGGGTTACTGGTGGGTGTGCTCGCCGATCCGCACATCGTCGAATATCTCGGCGGCAGCACGGGACAGGACGTGACCTTCGCCGGTTGGCTGTACGGTCACCATCCCAAACAGATATTGATCCAGGCCGGTGCCGCGGGCACCGTCATCGTCTGGGATGCGCTCGTCACGTTCGTCATCCTGAAAGTTCTTGGCCTCTTTATGAAATTGCGGTTGCCCGACGAGGTTTTGGAAACCGGCGACCTCGGTGCCCACGACGAAGAGGCTTACCCCGACGAAACACTCGTCACGGGTCGGCGGCTCGAGCCGATCTCGGCATCACGGAGTGATGCGATCGCCTCCAAACCCGCTGAGCCGGTGGATGGTTGAGAGCGCGAAGACGTCATGAAGCTGATTACCGCGATTGTGCAGCCCTTCACCCTCGATGACGTCAGGCATGCCGTGGAGTCCGCCGGTGTGCTGGGTATGACCATCACCGAGGTCCAGGGGTATGGCAGGCAGCGCGGGCATACCGAGGTCTACCGCGGAGCCGAATACGCGGTCGATTTCGTCCCGAAGGTCCGGGTCGAGGTACTGATCGATGAGGAATTCGTGGATAGGATCACAGGGGCGATCATCGGAGCGGCTCGCACCGGGAAGATCGGTGACGGCAAGGTGTGGGTGTCCCCAGTGGAAGCGATCGTCCGGATCCGTACCAGGGAACGCGACCACGACGCGCTGTGATCCCAGTGCATTCCGCGCGAATCGGGCCAACTACATTGGCAATCCGTTCGATGTGTGATCTTTGCCTCACGGATCGCGAAACCTGAGAATCTTAAATCCTGCGGCAATCAGCTCCCTCACGTGGAGTGTTAGCGGCGCGAGCGAAATGCGCCGGAAGCGCGTTTGCCTCACTTTCGCTGCGGGTAAGCGTCTTGCGGTGCACCGGGATTGGAATCTGAGCAGAACCTGAGTGCGCGCAGTGACGTAGCTAACGTCGAGCATTGCTAACGGCAGTAGGGCGCTTTCGGGCCAGTAGACTACCGAAAACCAGTCTCGTCAGTGCCTTTCGGTGCTGAAAGCCGGTGGATCCGGAGGCCTGATCGTCGCGAGTGTGTCGGCGGATCCGGCACTCGACCACCAGAGCCGACAACCCATAGCAAAGGCGGTATCAGCGTGAACGATGTGAACGGCCCTAGGGCCGCGCACGACGAGCGGGACGGGCAAGTCTTCGAGCTTGACTCCACCTCGGTGGTTCGAGTTCCATTGCACGACGGCCCGATCAGCGATATCGACATCAGTCGCGACGGGCGCCGGCTGGTCGCCGTGAACTGCGGTCGCGACATGGTTTCGGTCGTCGACGCCAAGACGTGTCGTGTTTCGAGCACCGTCACCGGCTTGGCCGAACCCTTCGCGGTCGCGATGAGCAGTGCGGACGCCAACTATGCCTATGTCAGCACGGCGACCGCCGGCTACGACGCGATCGAAGTCATCGACGTCGTCACCAACTGGCGCATCGCCACGCATCGGCTCGCGCACAGCGTCAGCGACCTGACGGTAAGCCCTGACGGCAAGTACCTCTATGCCAGCCGCAATGCGGTCCGCGGCGCCGACGTGACAATTCTGGACACCACCACCGGTGAACTCGAGGCGATCGAGCTGGCGACCGCTACCGGCACCACCACCGAATGCGTGCGAACCAGCCCGGACGGACGCCGTCTGTACGTCGGCATGAACGGGCCGACGGGCGGCAGCCTCGTCGTGATCGAGACGCGGACGCGCTCCGACAATCGCCGGGTCGGCGGCCGGTCGCGCATCGTCGGCGTCATCGACCTCGGCCTGCCCGTCCGCGATGTGGCGCTGAGCGACGACGGCGGCACGGCGTACGTGGCCAGCTGCGATCCCGTCGCGGGAGCGGTGCTCGACATGGTCGACACCCGGAGAAACAAGATCGTCGGCACTCACAAGGTCCCCGAGATCACCGGCCCGCTCACGCGCATGACGCTCAGCCGCGACGGCGCGCGGGCCTATCTGGTCAGCGACGACCGCATCACGGTGCTGAGCACCCACACGCAGGACGTCGTCGGCGAGATCAAGGTGTCCAGGCACCCGTCTTGCGTCGTGGAAAGCCTCGACGGCGGCCATCTCTACATCGCCGACTACTCCGGCGTGGTCACCGCGGCGCGGATCGCCTCGACCGCACGACCGCAGGCGCCCACCGGCGACAGCGACCGGGACCTGCCGAACGCCGGCTGGTGGCCCGAGCTGCCGGAGTGGGAGACGGTCTTGGCCTAGCCTCCCCGCTCAGGCATCGCCCGGCGCACCCGGTGGGGAAAAATCGGCGTGTCGTCGCCCAGCGTTCACACTCGAAGCCGCCGATTCCGGGCTTAGGGTAGGAGGCGGCCGACGGCACACGCGGTGCTGCGCCGAGACTAAGGCGGTAGATCAGTGGATGGCACGATGCAGGACTTTCCGTTGACGATCACCGCGATCATGCGTCACGGCTGCACGGTGCACGGGGAACGGACCGTCACGACCGCCACCGGGGATGGCTACCGGAGCACGACGTACCGGGAGCTGGGCCAGCAGGCCGCGCAACTGGCGAATGGCTTGCGCCGGCTGGGCGTCACGGGTGACCAGCGGGTGGGCACGTTCATGTGGAACAACGCCGAGCACCTCACCGCCTACCTCGCGTTGCCGTCGATGGGTGCCGTCCTGCATACCCTCAACATCCGCCTGTTCCCCGAGCAGATCGCGTTCGTCGCAAACGAGGCCGAAGACCAGGTGGTGCTGGTGGACGCCTCACTGGTCAAACTGCTCGCACCCGTGTTGCCCGAACTCGAGACCGTCCACACCGTGATCGTGGTCGGCGACGACACCGAGCCGCTGCAGGGGGCGGGAAAGACGGTGTTGCGCTACGCCGACGTCCTCGGCGCCGAATCCACCGAGTTCGACTGGCCACACGTCGACGAGAACTCCGCGGCCGCGATGTGCTACACCAGCGGCACCACCGGCAACCCGAAAGGCGTTGTCTACAGCCACCGTTCGAGCTTTCTGCACACCATGGCCGCATGTACGACCAACGGCATCGGCGTCGGGTCCACCGACAGCGTGCTGCCCGTCGTGCCGATGTTCCACGCCAACGCCTGGGGTTTGCCGTACGCGGCGCTGATGGCCGGCGCCGACTTGGTGTTGCCCGACTGCCACCTCGACCCCCGGTCGCTGGTCCGCATGGTCGAGGACTTGAAGCCCACCGTGACCGGGGCGGTGCCGACCATCTGGAACGGCGTCCTGCACCACCTCGAGGACGACCCCGACCACGACATGTCCTCGCTGCGGCTGGTGGTCTGTGGCGGCTCTGCCGTCCCGATATCGCTGATGCGCACGTTCGAGGAAAAGCACGACGTGCAGATCCGGCAGCTGTGGGGCATGACGGAGACGTCGCCACTGGCGACCATGGCGTGGCCCCCGCCGGGAACCCCCGAGGACCAGCACTGGGCCTTCCGCGGCACGCAGGGCCAGCCGGTCTGCGGGGTCCAGATGCGCATCGTCGACGACGAGGGACAGGTATTGCCCAACGACGGCAACGCCGTCGGCGAGGTCGAGGTGCGTGGGCCGTGGATCGCCCGCTCCTACTACCTGGGCCGTGACGACTCGAAGTTCGACTCCGGCTGGCTACGCACCGGCGACGTTGGCCGCATCGACGAGCGAGGATTCGTCACTCTGACCGACCGCGCTAAGGACGTCATCAAATCCGGCGGCGAATGGATCTCCTCGGTCGAGTTGGAAAACTTCTTGGTCGGCCACCCGGACGTGGTCGAGGCCGCCGTCGTCGGCGTACCCGACGAGCGCTGGGAGGAACGGCCGCTCGCGGTGGTC
>DASTKA010000589.1:0-2471 GCA_035716165.1 Mycobacterium sp.
CTGGCCCGCCTGACCACCGAGTCCTTCGACGTCGACGGGACGCACGGCGGCACCGGCGGCGGCAACCACATCACGCTGGGCGGGGTGACGCCCGCGGACTCACCGCTGCTGCGCCGCCCCGACCTGCTGGTGTCGCTGCTGACGTACTGGCAGCGCCACCCGTCGCTGTCCTACCTGTTCGCCGGCCGGTTCGTCGGCACCACGTCGCAGGCGCCCCGAGTGGACGAGGGCCGCGCCGAGGCCCTCTACGAACTCGAGATCGCGTTCGCCGAAATCGCCAGGCTGGGCGGCGGCGGCGCCACCAAGCCGTGGGTGATCGACCGCGCGCTGCGCCACCTGCTCACCGACATCACCGGCAATACCCACCGCGCCGAATTCTGCATCGACAAGCTCTACAGCCCCGACAGCGCCCGCGGCCGGCTCGGCCTGCTGGAACTGCGCGGCTTCGAGATGCCCCCGCATCTGCGCATGGCCATGGTCCAATCGCTGTTGGTGCGCTCATTGGTCGCATGGTTCTGGGACGCTCCCCTGCGGGCGCCGCTGATTCGCCACGGGGCCAACTTGCACGGTCGATACCTGTTGCCGCACTTCCTGATCCACGACATCGCCGACGTCGCCGCCGACTTGCGTGCGCACGGTATCGCATTCGAGACCAGCTGGCTGGATCCGTTCACCGAGTTCCGGTTTCCGCGCATCGGGACCGCGGTGTTCGACGGTGTGGAGATCGAGCTGCGCGGGGCGATCGAGCCGTGGACCACGTTGGGTGAGGAGTCCACCGCCACGGGCACCGCGCGCTACGTCGACTCCTCGGTCGAGCGCATTCAGGTCCGCCTCATCGGCGCCGACCGTCACCGCTACGTGTTGACGGTCAACGGCTATCCGGTGCCGCTGCTGGCCACCGACAACCCGGACATCCACGTGGGCGGGGTGCGGTTCAAGGCCTGGCAGCCGCCCAGCGCGCTGCACTCGACCATCTCGGCCGACGGGCCGTTGCAGTTCGAGCTGATCGACCTGACCACCGGAACCTCGCGCGGGGGGTGCACGTACCACGTCGCGCATCCCGGCGGGCGGGCCTACGACACGCCGCCGGTCAACGCCGTGGAGGCCGAGGCGCGCCGCGCCCGCCGCTTCGAGGCAAGCGGCTTCACCCCCGGCAAAGTCGACCTGTCCGGCCTTCGCGAGAAGCAAGCCCGGATCTTCACCGACATCGGCGCGCCGGGCATCCTCGACCTGCGTCGCGTGCGTACCGTTGCGCGGTAATGGTGTTTGCGGACATGACATTCGGCACCGGTGGACCGTCTGGGCCTGGCTCGACGGCCGGCACCGCGCACTACGACGCCGATCGCCTGCTGGCCGGGTATTGCGCCGCGCGGGCGCAGGAAGCCCTGTTCGATGTGCGGCACGGCCCGGCCAACGGCTACGACGAATTCGTCGACCGGGATGGCAACGTGCGCCCGGCGTGGGCCGAGCTGGCCGACGTGATCGCGGAGCGCGGCCGCGCGGGGCTGGACCGGCTGCGCTCGGTGGTGCACGGCCTGATCGACAACGACGGCATCACCTACACCGACGTCGCACCCGGTGGCCGCGGCCAGGAACCCAGGCCCTGGCAGCTGGACACCCTGCCGATAGTGCTGTCCGCGGCCGACTGGGAGGCGCTCGAGACCGGGCTGCTGCAGCGGTCGCGGGTGCTCGACGCCGTGCTGGCCGACCTATACGGGCCCCGCAGCCTGCTCACCGAGGGGGTGCTACCCCCGGAGTTGCTGTTCGGCCATCCCGGCTACGTGCGCGCGGCCAACGGCATCGAAATCCCCGGGCGTCACCAGCTTTTCATGCATGCCTGCGACGTGAGCAGGCAACCGGACGGCGCCTTCGTCGTCAACGCCGACCGCACCCAGGCGCCCTCGGGCGCGGGGTATGCGCTGGCCGACCGGCGCGTCGTCGCGCACTCCATTCCCGACCTCTATGAGCGGATCGCCCCCCGGCCGACGACGCCGTTCGCCCAGGCGCTGCGGCTGGCGCTGATCGACGCGGCGCCCGACGACGCCCAGGACCCGGTCGTGGTGGTGCTCTCGCCGGGCATCTACTCCGAGACCGCGTTCGACCAGGCCTATCTGGCCACCCTGCTGGGTTTCCCGATGGTGGAAAGCGCCGACCTGGTGGTGCGCGACGGCATGTTGTGGATGCGCTCGCTGGGCACCCTGAAACGCGTCGACGTCGTGCTTCGCCGGGTCGACGCCGACTACACGGACCCGCTGGACCTGCGCGCCGACTCCCGGCTCGGGGTGGCCGGTTTGGTCGAGGCGCAGCGCCGCGGGACGGTGACCGTCGTCAACACGCTGGGCAGCGGAATCCTGGAAAACCCTGGGCTGCTTCGTTTCCTGCCCGCGATGGCCGAGCATCTGCTGTCGGAAACGTTGCAGCTGCCCACCGCACCGGTCTACTGGGGCGGCATCGCCGCCGAGCGCTCACAC
>DASTKA010000590.1:0-3014 GCA_035716165.1 Mycobacterium sp.
CGCAGGTCCACGGAGACGTGTTCTCTGCGGGTCTGATGCTGATCTGGGCATGCGACTTGATCGTGGGAAGCGAAGAGGTGCGCTTCGCCGACGTCGTCGGCACCCGGCTGGGCATGTGCGGCATGGAGTACTTCGGGCACCCATGGGAGTTCGGCCCCCGTCGCACCAAGGAACTGATGCTGACCGGCGATGCGATCGACATCGAGGAGGCTTACCGACTCGGCATGGTCAGCAAGATCTTCAAGAGAGAGGAGTTATCCGACCGCACACTCGAAATGGCCCGGCGCATCGCCACGGTGCCGACGATGGCCGCTCTGCTCATCAAGGAGTCGGTCAACCAGTCCGTGGACAACATGGGTTTCTACAACGCCCTGCAGTCCTGCTTCACCCTGCACCAGCTGAACCACTCACACTGGGTCGGCGTACGGGATGACAAGCGTGCCACCGCCGGCGAGGAGCAGGGAGTGCCGAATTGGCGAGCCGCTCCCCCGATAGTCCTTTCGGTCAAAGACCGAGTGCACGCCGAGGCGCAATAGCCGTCTAATTCGCCACGGCTCCGTAGCGCGCGTCCGCGACGCGGTCGAGGGCAACGGCCGATTCGCCATACACCATCGCCCACCCCCGGACCCGGCGGTAGTACAGCTGGATGTCACCTTCCATGGAGAATCCGTAGCCACCATGGATATGCAGGCTGCGCTGTGTCGCGTCGCGCGCCGCCTCGTATGCGAACGCAAATGCCATGGCTGCCAACTCAGTGACGCGCTGGGGCTCGTCGGCGAACGCGCACGCCGCCTCGAACGCCAGCAACAGCGCGCCGTCGGCCGCGGTGGCACTGTCCGCCAACGGATGAGACACCGCCTGAAAAGATCCGATCGGGCTCCCGAACGCATGTCGTTGCTTGGCGTAGTCCACACCCAGTTCGACGGCCTTCTTCGCCGCGCCCGCGAGAGCCGAAGCGGTCAGCGCGAGCCACAGATCCAGTGCATCGGTGAACATCCGCCTCGCATCGTGTCCCTCGGCAAGAACCACGGCGTCGTCGTCGACCGTGATGTCGGCCAGCGGAAGCGACCCGAGATTCTGCACGAGGCGACGGTTCTCGCCGAGCGGTACCGCGATCAGGCGCTCGCCCAATAGCGCCACCACCGTATCCGCCACGGCCCCGGCGGGTACGAGCCCGAGTACGCGGTCACGCGCGACGCGCGGCGCAAAGCTGACGAGCTTGTCACCCGCCATCGCACCGGCCAGCAGAGCCGCGCCGGTGTCACCAGACCCGGCGAGCAGCCTGGCTGCGACCTGGGCCTCGATGACGGGGGCGGAGGCGACCGCCCGACCGTACTGCTCGGCGATCAAGGCCAATTCGAGCTCGGTCGCGCCCCAGCCGTCCGCGGCTTCGCCGACGGCCATCTGCACCGCACCGGTCTCCAGCAGTGCCCTCCACAACCGGGAATCGAAACCCAAGGGCTCCGCAGCCCGCGCCCGCGCAGACGTCGACTCGCGCGCATACATCGCGGCAAAGGAGTCGACGAGCTGACGCTGTTCGCCCGAAAGGCTCAAGTCCACACTCAGGTCCCATCACATGCGGATATGGTTACTCTCACAAATGAGAGTAGCATTATCGCGCATGCCGCCCCGGCCCCGCTGTGAGACAGATTGGTTCTGATCCATGCACTTTCAGCTCGACGCCAACACCGCGGCATACCGCGACGGAGTACGCGGCTACCTTGCGAAAGCGATGACGCCCGAGTCCGAGGAGCGGATCTACCGCAGCGGCGTTTCCCACGACGACGATTTCGCCAAGGGGCTGGTGGACGAAGGTTATTTCGCTCCGAGCTGGCCTACCGAATTCGGCGGCCAGAACCGCGATGCATGGGACGAGCAGGTCCTTCGAGAGGAGCTCATGCGAGCGGAAGCGCCCATGTACCTGTCGGAGACCACCCGAATGGTGGCGTCGATCATCCGAGCCGTTGGTACACCGGAGATGAAGGACCGCATTCTCGGTGGTGCAATGAAAGGCGATATCACCATTGCCCTGGGGTTCACCGAACCCGAATGCGGCTCGGATGTCGCGGCGGCGACCACAAAGGCCGTGCGCGAGGGCGACGAATGGGTCATCAACGGCTCCAAGATGTTTACCACAAACGGTCACATCGCCGATTACGTGTTCCTGCTGGCACGCACGAGTCCCGACAAGCCCAAGCACAAGGGACTCACCATGTTCCTCGTCCCGCTCGATTCCGAGGGATTCGAAGCCCAAGCCGTATGGACGCTCTCGGGCGAACGCACCAACATCACGTTCTACAGCGACGTCCGCGTCTCAGACGAGTGGCGCGTCGGCGATGTCGACGCCGGCTGGCAGGTGATGGGGCTGTCCCTGCAAGACGAACACGCATCCGGATGGGGGCCGCATATTTCTCGGCTGCTGCAGCACGTCGAGCAGTGGGCCGCGAGCACTGAAGCCGACGACGGTTCGCTTCAGCTCGCCAAGACAGATGTTCGGCGGCGAATCGCCAGGGTGGCAATGGAAGACGAGGTTTCGAGGCTGCTCCTGCGTCGCTGCGTCTGGATGACCGAGACCGGCCAGACCCCGGTAGCGGAGGGACCGATGTCCAAGGTTTTCAGCACCGAAGCACTCGTGCGGGCCAGCCAGGACGTCATGGAGCTGGTAGGACCGGACGCGGTGCGAAGCTACTTCGAGCCGACGGCCCCAGAGCAAGGCCGCTTCGAATACCTCATGCGGTTCGCGTTGGGCACCACGATCTATGCGGGCACAAGCGAAGTTCAGCGCTCCATCATCGCCCAGCGCGGGCTGGGGCTACCCCGTTAGCTTTCGCGGCCTGCGAGCCGTGCTTCGCTTCGCCGGAGTCTTGGCGGCCACGGCCTTGGGCTTGGGCTTGGCCGAATCTGCCGGCGGTGTGAGGGCTTGCTTGCACCAGGCCCATAACTGGTCCTCGGCAAGGTCTGCGCCCTTGACCCCGAGGTGGAACACCCCGATTTGGGCGAGGGCAATGAGCGTT
>DASTKA010000591.1:0-2601 GCA_035716165.1 Mycobacterium sp.
GGGCTGCATGAACTGATCGACAACGGGGTTCACCACGTGACCGGTTCCCAATATGTGGGGATCACCCTGGCCGAGAAGAACAAGTCCGTCAGCAGTGTGGTTGCCACGCATCGTTATCCGATGGTCCTCGACGCGATTCAGAACTCGTGCGGCGAAGGGCCGTGCCTGGCGGCCGCCTGGGAACACCACATCATGCACATTCCCGACCTGAATGCAGAGCAACGCTGGTTGTGCTACCGGCGGCTTGCGATCGAGCAGACCCCCATCCGCTCCATCCTGTCTTTCGAACTGTTCGTGGATGGAAGCAGCATGTCCGCCCTCAACTTCTATGCCGACCGGCCGCACGCATTCAGCGCCGAGTCGGTGGAGCTGGGCACGGTGTACGCCACCCACATCGCCCTGGCGTGGTCGATGATGCGCCGGCAAGACCAATTCCGCAGCGCCCTGGCCTCGCGTGACATCATCGGGCAGGCCAAGGGGGTCGTCATGGAGCGCTTCAATCTCGACGCAGTCGAAGCGTTCGAGCTGCTCACCCGGCTTTCGCAACAGTCCAACATTCGGCTGGTCGAGGTCGCGGCCGCACTCATCGACAGCGATCACCCGCTCAAACACCGCAGGCACTGACACGGCCGGTGCCGGTCCGCGCGACGGCAGAATGGCTGGGCCGCAACCTATTTCAACTGACTGCCACCGTATGTCGCTGACTTTCCAACCGTGCTGATCGATGCTGTGCTGACCCACCACCTGCGTCGGCCGTTTCGACCAGGGCAAGACGGGTATGTGCCACCCGTATGAAGGCTGTTACCTGGCACGGCAAGCGCGATGTACGGGTGGACTCGGTTCCCGACCCTAAGATCGAGCGACCCACCGATGCCATTATCGAAGTCACATCGACCAACATTTGCGGGTCTGACCTGCACCTCTACGAGATTCTCGGGGCATTCATGAATCCCGGGGACGTCCTGGGGCACGAACCCATGGGCATCGTGCGGGAGGTCGGCGCGGAAACGGGTGACCTGCGGGTCGGGGACCGGGTCGTGATCCCGTTCCAAATCTCTTGCGGCAGTTGCCACATGTGCGGCCAGCGGCTCTTCACCCAATGCGAGACCACCCAGGTGCGCGATCAGGGCATGGGGGCTGCGCTCTTCGGCTATTCGGAGCTCTACGGGTCAGTCCCCGGCGGACAAGCCGAGCTGCTCCGCGTCCCGCAGGCGCAATTCACGCACATCAAAGTTCCTGTGGGACCACCGGATTCGCGATTCGTCTACCTGTCGGATGTGTTGCCCACCGCGTGGCAGGCGGTCGACTACGCCAACATCCCGGAGGGTGGCTCGGTGACCGTGCTGGGCCTGGGTCCCATCGGCGACATGGCCGCGCGCATCGCCGATCACCTGGGCTATCGCGTCATCGCCGTCGACCTGGTGCCGGAACGGCTCGGCCGCGCCGCGAAACGCGGTATCCACACCATCGATTTGGGGCGGCTCGAATCGCCCCTCGGAGACGCGATCCGCGACCTGACCGACGGCCGGGGAACCGACTCGGTCATCGACGCGGTCGGCATGGAGGCGCACGGCTCGCCGGCCGCCAAACTGGCGCAGCAGGTGGCCGGGGTGCTGCCGGATGTGCTGGGCAAGCGGCTGATGCAAACCGCCGGGGTGGATCGTCTGAACGCGTTGTACTCGGCCATCGACATCGTCCGGCGCGGCGGAACGATCTCGCTGATCGGGGTGTACGGCGGAATGGCGGATCCCCTACCGATGCTTACCCTTTTCGACAAGCAACTGACGCTGCGGATGGGGCAGGCCAACGTCAAGCGCTGGGTCGACGACATCATGCCGCTGCTCAACGACGACGATCCGCTCGGCGTCGACGACTTCGCCACCCACGTTTTGCCCCTGGATCAGGCCCCGCACGCCTATGACATCTTCCAGAAGAAGCAGGACGGTGCGGTGAAGGTCATACTCAAGCCGTGATCGCCTACGCCACAAGGCTTTCCGCTCAGCGCTAGCAAAGCGAGGCGTGATCGTCAGTTTGGCGGCCCTGACGGCAGGGTATTGAATGCGCCATGACCACCGCAGATGCTCTCGTTCCCACGCCCACCGGAGAGGTGTGGCCGGGCAGGGCCTACCCGCTGGGCGCGACATACGACGGTGCGGGCACCAATTTCGCGGTGTTCAGCGAGGTGGCTGAGCGCGTCGAGTTGTGCCTGTTCGACGCCGAGGGCAACGAGAGTCGCGTCCCGCTTCCCGAGGTCGACGGCTTCATCTGGCATGCCTACATTCCCAACATCGAACCGGGCCAGCGATACGGCTATCGCGTGTACGGCCCGTACGACCCGCAGGCGGGGCTGCGATGCAACCCCAACAAGCTGCTGGTGGATCCCTATTCGAAAGCCATCGACGGCTCGTTCGAGTGGAACCAGTCGCTGTTCAGCTACAACTTCGGCGACCCCGACAGCCGCAACGACGACGACTCGGCGGAGAGCATGCCGAAGTCGGTGGTGATCAACCCGTACTTCGACTGGGGGAACGATCGACCGCCGGACCACCAATACGCCGACACGATCATCTACGAGGCGCACGTCAAGGGACTGACCCAGAC
>DASTKA010000592.1:0-4777 GCA_035716165.1 Mycobacterium sp.
GGACCACCGGTGGACTTCGGCGACCGCATCGACCACGGGTTCATCGCCCAGCCCGAAGTCCGCCGGTGCCAGCCGGTGTAGCGCCGCCATGGCGCGGCACGCATTCCGATACCGATCCGGCAGGCCTTCGGTCGGCGGACAATCGTCGAATAACGGTTCCACGCAATCACCTTCGACGTGCGTCATCACGTACAGCGGTGGGGTGTCGGGCGGATCTCCGGCGTCCTCCGACAACACCGCGGGCACCGGAACACCGCTGTTGTGGAGGGCTTTGATGATGCGGGCCTGGCGGAGCACGCCGCGATGCGCGACAGGTTCGACGCCCGGAGGGGCCACCTTGACCACCACACGTTGGCCATCTTTGCTGCCCGCGAAGGTGAGACCGGAGGCTCCCCCGGTCAGCGGAGCGATGCCGGTGAGACCCGCACCGTCGAGTCGCCGGCGCAGCTCGGTGGGATCGAGCTCGGCTCGGCTCATCCGGTCAGCGGGCCGGTCCTGTTCCAGCCGACCTCGGCGAGGAAGGGCTGGGTGTGCGCGACGCGCCCGGTCAGGGTCTTGGGATCACCCGTGCACAGCCGGAACGCCGTCTCGGTGATGAGCGCGATGTCCTCGGTGTCGGTCTTGGCCAGATCGAGGGTGCCGGCGCCCGGCGTGGCGACGGGATTGGACGGGGCGGCCGCGTTGACCGCGATCCCATCGTCATAGAGTTCGGCCGCAAGGCTTTTCGTCAATCGATTGAGTGCGGCCTTGGCCGTGCCATAGATGCCGAAGCCCGCGGTCCGGTCGAACTCCGAGAACGGCGGCCCGGGCGGCAGGTCGCCGCCGACCGAGGTCAGGTTCAAGATCCAGCCGCGTCCGCGCTCGCGCATCGCGGGTATCGCCAGCTGACACAGATGCAGCGGCCCGAGCACATGCATCTCCATCATCAGCCGTGCGCGCCGCTCCGGAAACCCGTCGAGCGGGCGCAAGAACGTCACCGCCGCGTTGTTGACCAGGATGTCGGGTGCGCCGACGGCGCTGACCACCTCGGCGAAAAGCCGCTCCCGGTCTTCGGATTGGGACAAGTCCGCTTGGACCGCAATGGCTTTACCACCCGCGGCAACGATCTCGTCGCGGGTCTGGCTCAGCGACCCCTGATACTTGGGATCGGGGTCCATCGTGCGGGCGGTCAATGCCACCGTGGCTCCGCGTTCGGCCAGCCGCGTGGCGATTGCCCTGCCCAGACCCCGGCTACTTCCGGTGACGAGGGCCACCATGCCGTCGCACCGCTGCGCGCTCATCGTCGACCTCCTCGGCCTGCCGGCCATCGGGAAATGGCTTCTCCGTATCAGAGAATGCCATTATCGCCGGTTGAGGGGAAGCATCGGCCCCGTCGTCCGGCGCAAGGCATCGAGCGAGTAGGCGCCGCCACCGGAGAAGACCAGCAGCAAAAAGGCGAAGCAGAACAGGATCGCCAAAGCCCCGCCATTGCCTGCGGGGGTATCGCCGACGGGCCAGAGCGCCTTGGGTTGATGAACCAAGAAGTAAGCGACCGCCATCTCCCCCGAGGCGACGAACGCGGCGGCGCGGGTGAACAATCCGCCGGCGATGAGCAGCCCCGTGGCGATTTCGATCACCCCGGCGTACCACTCCGGCCAAACGCCCAACCCGATATGAACGGGCGAGCGGACGGGCCAGTCAAAGACGCTTCTCGACCCGTATGCGGCGAAGAGCAAGCCGTAGACGAGGCGAAACAAGCTCAGGACGGCCGGGGCGTGACCGGCCAGGCGAACGCGGAGACCTTTCATCACGCCGGACACGTTACGGTCGCGACTCTTCGTCGGTGGGTGGACGACGGCATCCGTCGCTCCCCGTCAGGTAAATACGTACGTGTATCGCGGCATGCAAGGAGGCGTTTTGACCTATCTCTTACTCCTCGGCGCCATCTTCGCAGAGGTGATAGCGACCAGCCTGCTCAAGAGCACCGAAGGCTTCACCCGGCTGTGGCCCACCGTGGTGTGCCTGATCGGTTATGCCGTCTCCTTCGCGCTGCTGGCGGTGTCCATTTCGCGCGGTATGCAGACCGACGTCGCCTACGCGCTGTGGTCGGCGATCGGCACGGCCCTCATCGTGGCGATCGCGGTGCTGTTCCTCGGCTCGCCGATATCGGTGACGAAGATCGTCGGCATCGGGCTGATCATCGCCGGGGTGGTCACGCTGAATCTGACCGGGGCGCACTGACCGCAACCGTCGCCGCCGCCCGAAACGGGCTAGGGTGGGCGCTCACACAGAACGACTCGTCGCAGGAGAGATGTGACTCTACGCTTTCGCAGCCTCGTCCTGGTCCCGTTGACCGTGGCGCTGATCATGCTGCTCGCGCCCACCGCTTCGGCCGACACCTACACCGACGAGCTGGTGAACAGGTTCGACGCCCAGACGCATGTGGTCGTCGATCCGGGCGCCAGACCGCCGCTGCAGAACCCCGACAAGCTGAACCAGCAGATCCTCACCAGCTCGTGGACGTGGAGTGCGGGCCCACCGGTCTGGGTCGCGGCGGTGTCGCCCGCCCAGAGCGGTGTGACCACGGTCGATGCCGTACACAACGCCATGCTGGGCCGCAACGCCGCGTTCAGCGGCGTCATTCTCGTCATCGACTCGCACGGCTACCACGTGCGTGCCTACAACGTGCCCAAGGCGATTGCGGACAACGTCGACCAATTCATGAATCAGTCGGCGAGGGAGCACCGCAACGACCCGTACGGCGCGACGAGCGCCTTCGTCGGCAAGTTGGCGAGTGCCAACGCGGCCCCGGTCGGCCCGGCGACCACCTCTCCCGTGGCGCACCAGAAGCACGACCAGTGGGCATGGTTGAAGGCGATGCTGGTCATTGTCGGCATCGCGCTGGCCATCGCCGGCATGCTCTGGTTCGCGATTCGCCGAAATCGCAAGCATCGCAAGGATACCCAGGCGCGCGAGGAGATCAAGCAGGAACTGATCGCGGCCTCGTCGGATGTCAGCGACCTCGACAACGCGGTGCTCACCGATAGCGGCGCCGATGTCAGCGCCGAGTCGTTGAAGGCGAACGCGAGCCTGTACGACGCCCGAAAGGCTTATGAGAAAGGCGATTACGGCGCCGCGCGGGCGCATCTGCGCGTGGTGGAGTCCACGGTCGCCAAGGCCAACCAGAAGCTCGGGCGACCGACGCCCGACGTCGCGGCCGTGACTTCGGTGCCGGCCGACGATCGCAAGCAAGCATCGGTGCGCACCACCAACCCCGACACGGGTGAAACGGTGACGATCAACAACAACAACTACAGCACCACCGCGCAGCCCGGCTACCCGTACTACTACGGCGGCGGCTACCACAACGGAATGTTCTTCTACCCGGGCTATTACCCGCACGCGTTCTGGGGATCGGGCTGGACGTGGGCGCTGACCGATGTGCTGCTGATGGATGCGCTACTCGACGACCATTGGGGTGGCAGCTACGAGCGCGGCTTCGAGGCCGGCCGCGACTCCGCCTTCGCCGATAACAGCAGCTACAGCGATGACGGCGGACAGGGAGCCGGTTACGACAGCCCGCCGGCCGACGTGGGATTCACCGGCGGCTACCAGGACTCCGGTGGTGCCGACGTCGGATTCGCGGGCAACGATGCTGCCTACTCCGGCGGTGGTGACGCGGGCTTTGGCGGCGGCTGGGACTCGGGGGGCGGTTGGGACTCCAGCGGCTCGGACTTCGGCGGCGGATCGGACTTCGGCGGCGGTGGGTCCGACTCCGGCGGTGGCGGGGACTTCGGGTTCTAAGACCAGGCCGCCGGAAAGCGCCCAGGCCCGGTCGCAATCGTTGGGGTAGCGTTCTCCAAGAGTCTTCGGTTGTTCGGCTGGGAGTTCAAATGACTGAAATGCTGGAGTCGGGTCTGTTCGGTTTTCTGACAATAGTGAGCCTTGCGCTGGCGTTGGTGTTCGTTGCTATCGCCGCGGTATACGTGAAACGGCTGGGAGACCGAACACCTCTTCCAATAAGCGACGAAATAGGCAGTGCCAAAGCCGTTACGCGTAAAGTGCGCAAAGGCGAACCAATGTCGCAGGAAGAGTTGGATTATGCGAGGGAGATCGTTGGCCGTCGCAGCTCCTTGATGACGTTCTCCATCCCAGCTGCTCTATTCAGTGCGGGATGCTTTTATGTGTTCGGCAGCCTTTACCACCTGCACGGTGCGACGCCCTCCGAACGGACATTTCTCGGGGTGTTCCCGATGTTGGCCTCCATGAACTTCACGACTCAGATTCTGCGCAGCATACGTTTGAGAAGGCGGCTGCGGAAATTGTCCTGATGAGACACCGGACAGGGCGTCTGATGCGGTCACGGGCAGATCGGTACGCCGGCAGCAGTTCGGGGTCGCGTTGCGGTTGCGTTGTCGCTAGTCTTTGCACGATCATATGTCAATTGGATACATGACCGTCTACTATCCGCATGTGCACGAGCGCGGGAGCGGGGGCGAGAACACGATGTTCGGGCCGGATTCCGAAGGGTGATGGAGTGAGCCCCCGTTCAGTCGGCAGGACCGTCTTGGCCCGGGTCTGGATGCCTTTGGTTGCGGTCGTTGCCGTCGGCGTGGGGGCGGTGGCCATGTGGAAGGTGCACCAGTTCTCCGAACCCCCGCCTGTCGTCACCGTCAATGAACCGGCAGCGCCGCCGGAGTTCAGCATCAAACGAATCGACTACGAGGTGTTCGGCTCCGTCGGGCAAGGGGGGACGCTCGTCTGGGTGGACTACAACGGGCATCCACATACGGTCAAT
>DASTKA010000593.1:0-2574 GCA_035716165.1 Mycobacterium sp.
GTGAAGACGGACAACCCGAGATCGGGGTTGTATCCGTGGATCTCCTTGACGTCGAGCTGGGCCAGGAAGTAGACGATCTCCTTGGATACCACCTGCCCGGGGACCAGCACCGGGAAGCCGGGCGGGTAGGGCACCACGAAGGTGGTGGACACCAGGGTCTTGCCCTCGGCGAGCCGTCTGCCCGCGCTGCCGATCTGCACGTACTCGCGGTCCGACTCTTCGTATCCGGCGTAGAACGCCGAACGCATGTCACCGAAATTGCACTCATCGACGGGCCGGAACGCCACGTCGAACTCGCTGAAGTCGGGCAGATGCGGCAGGTCCTGGGTGATCTCCTCGACGTGGCGCTCGTGCAACGCCCGGTCGGCGACACTGGCGGCCTTCTCGGTGCGGTCGAAATCGGTTGCCACCCTGCGTAATACGTCGAGCAGGTAGTGCACGCTCGACCAGGTGACACCGATCGTGAAGATCAACAACACGCTGTTGATCGAGGTCTTGTTGATCTGGATGCCGAATCGTTCCATCAGCACCTTCTCGCGGAAGTCGAATCCGGTCATTCCGGTGTTGCCGATGAACAGCGTGACCCGCGTCGGGTCCAGCACGAACTGGTCGGAGCGCCAGGCCTCGTTCCATTCGGCCAGGGCGCCCTGCCGGATCGACGCGGTCGAGCTGACCGTGGAGGCCCGGAACTCCTCGGGCACCAGGTCGGACTCGTCGAGGATGCTGAACCACTTGCTGATCAGCCGGTCTTTGCGCACCCGATGGCGGAAGACCAGCGCCATGTCGTAGACCTGGCGGACCAGTTGGAAGCCCTCCATGTCGACCTGCCGGCGCGCCAGGTCCAGCGAGGCGAGCAGTTGCTGGTTCGGCGAGGTCGAGGTGTGGGTCAAGAAGGCCTCACCGAAGGCGTCGCGGGCGCGGGAGTTGAAGTCCTGGTCGCGGACATGAATCATCGAAGACTGCCGAAACGCAGACAGGGATTTGTGGGTGGAGTGCGTCGCATACACCCGGACCCGCGCGCGCCCGGGGTCGGGAAACAGCCGCCGCTCGACCCACTCCGATCGGTCCACCCCTTCCATCGACTTAAGCCAATCCCGATGCTCCGCAGCGTATTCCGGCGATGCCAGCATGTGTTCGAGGCGCTCGGCGGACACCATCGCGGTCCGCTGCCGGGCCCACGGCACGGCCGTGGCGAACGCGTACCACGCCTCGTCCCACAGAAAGCAGATGTCCGGCTTGATCGCCAGCACCTCCTGCATGACCTGCAGCGGGTTGTAGACGACACCGTCGAAGGTGCAGTTGGTCAACAGCAGCATCCGCACCCGGTGCAGCTGTCCGGCCGCCTCCAGATCCAGCAGCGTCTGCTTGATGGTGCGTAGCGACACCGCGCCGTAGATCGCGAACTGCGGCAACGGATAAGCGTCCAGGTACAGCGGGTAAGCGCCGGCCAGCACCAGCCCGTAGTGGTGGGATTTGTGGCAGTTGCGGTCGATCAGCACGATGTCGCCCGGCCGGGTCAGCGACTGCACGACGATCTTGTTGGCGGTCGAGGTCCCGTTGGTGACGAAGTAGGTGTGCTCGGCGTTCCAGGTGTGCGCCGCCTTGTCCATCGCCTTTTTGATGTTGCCGTGCGGGTCCAGCAGCGAGTCCAAACCGCCTGAGGTGGTGGAGGTTTCGGCCATGAAGATGTTGCGGCCGTAGAACTCCCCCATGTCCTGCAGCGACTTGGAGTTGAAGATGCTGGCGCCGCGGGCGACGGGCAGGGCGTGGAATTGGCCGACGGGTGCGGCGGCGTACACCCGCAGTGCATCGAAAAACGGAGTGGCGTAACGGTTTCGCAGTCCGGCGAGCACGGTGCTGTGCAGGTCGGTGACGTCGTTGAGGCGGTAGAACGTCCGGTCGTAGACGTCGGGCTCGGTGTCATCGCCCGCCGCGATCGACTCGTCGGTGAGCAGATAGATGTCGATGTGGGGCCGCAGCTCCCTGATCCACTCACCGCACTCCACCCAGTCGTTGGCGCGATCGGGAATGACACCGTCCGCGTCCTCGTTCGGCCCGAGCAGCGTGTTCATCAGCGGCAGCCGGTCGCGCGACCGCAGCGGCAGGTCGTCGCGAATGATCGCGGCCTGAATCTCGCCGTTCAGCGCGACCGCGGTGATGGCGTCTTCGACGCTGGGAACCACCAGGATTTCGAACTGCACGTCGTCGGACGGGCTGCGCAGCGCCCGCAGGCATTCGGCCAAACTGTCCGGCGCGGTGCTGGGGGCGTCGTCGGCCAGCAGCACCGTGTAGAAATGCTGCTGCTTGGCCTGCGCGACCAGCTCCTGGTCATCCAGCGGCGCCGAGGTATCGAAAAGCCCTGCGCGATCGCCGTATTCGCTCAGCAGCCGGACAGCCAGGGAGACCTCCTCGGTGAGCCGCACCGTGGACAGGCTGTCCAGGTGGGCGCGGAAGGTCGCCAGGTTGGCCGCTCCGGGGTACAACCAGTAGCGCTCGTAGGCGCCGATGCGGTCCATCAGGCGTCTCACCCGGGCCACGTCGTGGGTTTTGTCCAGTCCGGCGAGATCCACCTCG
>DASTKA010000594.1:0-2450 GCA_035716165.1 Mycobacterium sp.
GTGAAAACCGCTGTGGGCATTGCCGATTGCAGCTTGCCGCGGTCGACACCGTCGCCCACGATGACGAGCTGAACCGCGTCGTTCGTGGCCAGCCCGACGAGTCGCTCGACGTGTTTCTCGGGCGCGAGCCGACCCACAAAGCCGACGACGGGCTTGCCCAGCGGCGACCACTGCCGCCGAAGCGCCTCGCTGCGTGCGGACGGCGCGAACCGCAGCACGTCAACTCCCCTCGCCCACCGATGCACCCGCGGAAAGCGATGAGCGACAAGTGCTTCCATTGTCACGCTGGACGGCGCCAGGGTCCGGTCGGCAAGGCCGTGCAGGTGCCGGAACCATGCCCACGCTGCCCGCGCGGTCATCGGAATGCCGTAGCTTGCCGCGAAGCCGGGAACGTCGGTTTGATACACCGCGACTGTCGGCACCCCCAGCCACCGCGCGGCCCGCAACCCGCCGTAGCCCAACAGCGCGGGCGATGCCAGATGCACCACGTGCGGATCGAAGCCGCGCAACACCTGCACCAGCCGGGGCGTCGGCACCCCGAGCGGCAGGCTGGTCACCTTGGGGAACATCCGGGACGGCACCCGGTGGACGCGAATGCCGTCGTAGATGCGATCCGCCCGGGGTTGACCCGGAGGTGTGTCGGGGGCGATGACGAGGGCTTCGTGACCCGTCCGGCGCAGATGCTCGAGCACCCGGATCACCGAGTTGCTGACACCGTTGACTTCGGGGAGGAACGATTCCGCGACGATGGCAACGCGCACATCACCACGGTGTCAGCGCCGGCTTTCCCGAAGGTTGCCTGCGGGCATACGTCATGCGAAATTTGCAGGTCGGACGCTTTCGGCGACAGGGTTTTCCGGTTCGCCTCGAGGTGCGTCGCGGCGGTCCAACCACTTGTCCAGCAGCGCCAGCGCGACCAGGATCGCCGCCGCGGCCAGCCAGCCCACCACCGCGATGGATCCGGCCGGGATGATCGCCAGGCCGGCATTGCGATGCTGCACGCGAACCAGGTTCGGATCGTTCTTGTTGTACTCGACGTAAATCCGCATGCCGGTGGCCAAATGGGACGGATAGAGCACGCCGAGCTCGGGGCGATAGGTGACCCGCTCGGGTGTGACGAATTCGATGGTGGAGCGCCGCGGCCCGGCACTGAGCACCTCCGCCTGCGCGACGCCCATGTTGTGGGTGATCGCAATGTCGTCGCGCCAGGCGCCGGCCACCAATAGCAGCGACTGCAAGGTGACCAGGCCGGTCACGATCAGCACCGCAATCCGGGCCCACCGCAACACAATCCGGGCGCGCGTTTTCGGCGGCTCGTCACTGCGTCCATGAATCAGTACGCGCAGCACAACCTTTGGAGATATCGCCACTACATGCGCCTCATAGCGCGGCCCTGATGGCGGCGTGCAGTTGCCGCAGTGACGACCGGTCGGCCTTGACCTCCAGCACCCGCATCCCGGATCCGGGTTCGTCGAGGGCCGCCGGCAATTCGCCGACCTCGATCTGGCGGCTCTCGACGTGATAGGCGCGACACAGCGCGCCCACGTCGACGTCGTGCGGCGTTCCGAAAATCCGTGACGACACGTCGGAGAACCGCGGGTCGCCCTGTTCGAGCAGTTCGAAGATGCCGCCGCCGTTGTCGTTGGAAACCACGATCGTCAGGCGACGCGGGGTCGGCTCGGTGGGGCCGATGAGCAACCCGGAGCTGTCGTGCACGAACGTCAGGTCGCCGATCAGTGCGACGGTGCGCGCCGGGGTGTCCGGCCCGCCCTCCCGTTCATGCGCGAGAGCCGCACCGATCGCTGTGGAGACCGTCCCATCGATCCCGGCGACACCGCGGTTGGATCGCACCCGGATGCCGCGGGTGTCCAGACCGACCAGCGCCGCGTCGCGGACCGGGTTGGACGCGCCGAGGACCAGCTGGTCGCCGGGCGCCAGCGTGTCCGCGACGGCCGCGGCGACGTGCAGGCCGGTGGTCAGCGGGTGGGCCGCGAGCTGGCTGCGGACGGCGGCCAGCGCGTGCCGGTTGGTTTCCGCGCAGCGGTGCAGCCACGCCTGGTTCGGCGCGCCGCTGGTGACCGCACGCGTCCCGGTGGCCTGCGAATTGCCCGAGACGTCCGGCCAGCGCGGACCGGTGGTCAGCGCGAACACCGGCACCTGCGGGTCGGCCAGCAGCGCCGACACCGGCCGATGCAGGGTGGGGCGCCCGAGCATGATCACCTGCTTGGGTCGCAGCGACGGCAGCGCCAGCGGGTGCAGCGGGTTGGCCGGGGCGGGTGCCGTCGGCTCCGCGACGGTGGGCAGCTGCGCCAGATTGGGCTGCACACCCGCGCCGTGCCCGGCGATGACGACCGTGTCGGGCGACAGGTCGATGTCCAGCGGCTGGTCGAAGGTGACCGCCGGGGTATAGGTCCACGGCCGCCCGCCCGGGCGGCCCTGCGGCGTGACCG
>DASTKA010000595.1:0-2412 GCA_035716165.1 Mycobacterium sp.
CTGATCGTGTCGCCGCCCAAGGCCGGTAAGACAACGATCCTGCAGGACATCGCCAACGCGATCACCAAGAACAACCCGGAATGCCACCTCATGGTCGTGCTCGTCGACGAGCGGCCCGAGGAGGTCACCGACATGACACGCTCGGTCAAGGGTGAGGTCATCGCCTCGACCTTCGACCGGCCGCCGTCGGACCACACCGCGGTCGCCGAACTCGCCATCGAGCGGGCAAAGCGACTGGTTGAGCAGGGCAAGGACGTCGTCGTGCTGCTGGACTCGATCACCCGCCTGGGACGCGCCTACAACAACGCGTCGCCCGCTTCGGGCCGGATCCTGTCCGGTGGTGTCGACTCCACCGCGCTGTACCCGCCCAAGCGGTTCCTGGGTGCCGCCCGCAACATCGAGGAAGGCGGGTCACTGACCATCATCGCCACCGCGATGGTCGAGACGGGGTCCACCGGTGACACGGTCATCTTCGAGGAGTTCAAGGGCACCGGTAACGCCGAGCTCAAGCTGGACCGCAAGATCTCCGAGCGGCGGGTCTTCCCGGCGGTCGACGTGAATCCGTCGGGTACCCGTAAGGACGAATTGCTGCTGTCGCCGGACGAGTTCGGCATTGTGCACAAGCTGCGCCGCGTGCTCTCGGGGCTCGATTCGCATCAGGCCATTGACCTGCTGATGTCGCAGCTGCGCAAGACGAAGACCAACTACGAATTCCTGGTCCAGGTGTCCAAGACGACACCCGGGTCGATGGACAACGACTGACCGACTGGCCAGACCCAGATCACATCAGGTCAGCGGGAATGCACGGGCGCAACTCGCTGTTTGGGATGAAGGTGGTTGACCTGGCATAATCGAGGTTCGATTAGCGCCAACCGCCTGAGGTTCGGAGTTCACGCCTGACCGTCGGAAGCTGACGGGCGCGGGCGACAAACGATCGAAGAGGACATCATGAAAGCTGACATTCACCCCGCCTACGGGGAGACCACCGTGCTCTGCGGGTGTGGCAACACCTTCCAGACGCGCAGCACCAAGGACGGCGGACGCATCGTCGTCGAGGTGTGCTCGCAGTGCCACCCCTTCTACACCGGCAAGCAGAAGATCCTCGACAGCGGTGGCCGGGTGGCCCGCTTCGAGAAGCGGTACGGCAAGCGCAACGCCGGAGCTGCTGCAGACAAATAGCTCGGTTACCGACGCCCGAACTGTGCGAACTTCGCGCACAGGCCGGGCGTCGGTTTGCGTTCGAGGTGATGACAGGCGACGTGGGCGGGAGGTGCGGCAGTGACCAAGCCGGTTCAGACCATTGACGTGCTGCTGGCCGAGCATGCCGACCTCGAGCGCCGGCTGGCCGACCCGGAATTGCACAGCAATCCCGACGAGGCGCGCAAAGCCGGGCGCCGGTTCGCCCGGTTGGCTCCGATCGTGGGCACCTACCGCAAGCTGACGGCCGCACGCGAAGACCTGGAAACGGCGCGAGAGCTGGCCGCCGACGACGACTCGTTCGCCGCCGAGGTCACCGATCTGGAAACCCAGGTGGCCGAGTTGGATACCCAACTCACCGACATGCTGGCCCCGCGCGACCCGCACGATGCCGACGACATCGTGCTTGAAGTCAAATCCGGTGAAGGCGGCGAAGAATCGGCGTTGTTCGCCGCTGATCTTGCCCGGATGTACATCCGCTACGCCGAGCGCCACGGCTGGACCGTCACCGTGCTGGACGAAACGACCTCGGACCTCGGCGGTTACAAGGATGCGACGCTGGCCATCGCCAGTAAGGGCGATACGGCCGACGGGGTCTGGTCGCGAATGAAATTCGAGGGCGGAGTCCACCGGGTGCAACGCGTGCCCGTGACAGAATCCCAAGGCCGCGTTCATACTTCGGCGGCCGGAGTGCTGGTGTACCCCGAGCCCGAAGAAGTCGGGGAGGTGCAGATCGACGAGTCGGACCTGCGCATCGATGTCTACCGTTCCTCCGGGAAGGGCGGCCAGGGCGTGAACACCACCGACTCCGCGGTGCGCATCACGCACCTGCCTACCGGGATCGTCGTCACCTGCCAAAACGAGCGATCACAGCTGCAGAACAAAGCGCGCGCACTGCAGGTTCTGGCCGCCCGTCTGCAGGCTTTGGCCGAAGAGCAGGCGCTGGCGGATGCCTCGGCGGACCGGGCCAGCCAGATCCGCACGGTGGATCGCAGCGAACGCATCCGGACCTATAACTTCCCGGAAAACCGGATCGCCGACCACCGCATCAACTTCAAGTCGCACAATCTCGATCAGGTCCTCGACGGTGACCTGGACGCCCTGTTCGACGCCCTGGCCGCCGCTGACAAGCAGACCCGGCTGCAACAGGCATGACGTAGCGGTGACGATGCTGCCGAGTGAAGCGATGAGGGGGAGCCGGACAAGCCGGCTCAG
>DASTKA010000596.1:0-2053 GCA_035716165.1 Mycobacterium sp.
CAACTCGGCCAACCGCAGGTCCTTCGCGGTCGGTGCCGCAACCGCCATGACGAATGCAGCATACGTCGGCAGTCAACGGGTCATCGGGGCCTGTACGAAGGGGCAACTCGCGTTATTTGCGACGTAGCAGATTACTGCGGGACGGGGCAAGAACCATTCCCTAATGGCGCGGCTCCATGTCGATTTGCGGTGAGCCGGGGTAGCCGGCCGGCGACCCGGCCCGTTCCCCAACCGTCCGTTAAGCGTCCGCTGAGCGTTCGCCGAGCGTCCGCTAGCGAGCCAAAATGCCAGGTCCGAATTCAGAAGGAGTTCGAAACTTGTCCGGTTGGGGTCGAGCTATAACATCTTATTAGTGTATTTGTAACAACATCCTAAAGGCAGGCTGGGACCGGCGGCGTTCCGAGTCTGCCCGGCAGGAACATTTATTAGGTATCGCCTCGCCTTGGCTCCTCCGTGCATTGGGTTAATTGGGTGAGCGGGGTCGACCGTTGGGCACGTAGTCTCTTACCAAAGTCATGCGCCAGCTGGCCTACGCTCATGCGTCTTGCCGGCGGGTGAACCGGCGATCGGGTATGAACCACATCAGCGCTACCGCGACGAAAATGCCGTATGAGATCCAGGGGCTCACGAAGGCGAGGCCGACCGCCGCCGCGTAGAGCACAACCGAAAGGTATCCCTTGATGTCGGACCCGATGGCCCTGGCCAGCCGCGAGTCACGGCCGTTCGCGTGAATCAGCGCTCGAACGAGGACCGTGTAGGCAAGACCTGCAGCGAGCGCTACGGCTCCATAACTCGCCGCGGGAAGCGCGTGGCGATACTCGTCTCGAATCCACTCCGTGAGGACCGGGATCAGTGATAACCAGAACAAGAGGAACAGATTTGCCCACATCGCCGCTCCACTGATCCGATCGGCAGCGCGGAGCAGATGATGGTGATTGTTCCAGTAGATGCCCACGAAGGCGAAGCTCAAGATGTACACAATCACGCCCGGCAGCTGATCGCGTATCGCGTCCAGGCTGGCGCCTTGTGGCGGCCGCAACTCGAACGCCATTATCGTGATGATCACCGCCATAACCGAGTCGCTGAATGCCTCGACCCGGGTCGTGCCCACCTCGGGCGAGAGAGACGGACGCTCCTCTACCTCTGTCATGGGGCTGATCATATGAAGTAGCGGACGGGATGCGTCCACCTATAGACAGGGCCGACCGGCTCCCCGAATTGACGGAGCTCCGGTCGGCCAGCTACTCGCGACCTAACGGGTTGCGCGAATAGCCCGTAGAACGATGGCGACCACTACGTCGGGCTTGGTGATCAGACCCAGGTGGCCGGCATGAAAGGTGCTGATATCTGCGTGCGCCGTTGCTGCCATCGCCCGCTGGTCGGCCTCGGGGATGACGTGGTCTTCGGTTCCGATCAGATCCCACGATGGGATCGTCTTCCAGGCGGGCGGCCCCGAGATCGCTGAGAATTCGTTGATCGAGGCCGGCCGTTGGGAGGCCCAGAGCACAGGGATCTCCTCTTCGTCGACGCCATTGGCGAAGCATTGGGCAAACCCGGGATATGGGGGATTGGGTGCAGACTGCAGGTACAGATCGACGCCGCCCGGGATGGGCACGAAGCTGAAGGTTTTCGTAGGATCCCCGCCGACGCACGATCCCGGGGCCAGATCGGTAAATTTCTGACCGAGGTCGGGGATGAACGCGTCGACGTAAACGAGGGCCTTGACGTTGGCGTTGCCGGTGGCGGCATTGGTGATCACGAAGCCGCCGTACGAGTGCGCCACCAGGACAATCGGGCCGGTGATGCTGTTCAGGAAGCTGGCGATATATGCGGCGTCGTCAGTCGGTCCTCGCAGGGGGTTGGCCGGCACGCGGACCGTGTAGCCGAGCTGCTGCAGCTGCGCGACTTCGCTACTCCAGCCAGATCCGTCGGCCCAGTCGCCATGAACGAACACAATGGTCGGCTTCGCTGTGGCGGAACCTGATGAGCTCGCCGCAACGCTCGGTGAGGAGGCGCTTGGGGCAGCGGCAAACTGGCCCGGCAGTACCGCAAG
>DASTKA010000597.1:0-6048 GCA_035716165.1 Mycobacterium sp.
GACTGTTCATCACCACCGCCGGAACCGGTGTCATCCCCGCGGGCCGCGCGCTGTCGGCGCAGTCGGTGTGCGCGGGAGACAAGGTGCTGCTGTCGGGGTCGATGGGCGATCACGGCATGGCGGTGATGCTCGCCAGGGGCGATCTGGCCATCGAGGCCGACATCGCCTCCGACACCGCGTCGGTCAGCCCATTGGTGGAGTTGCTGATGGCGGCCGCCCCGTCCACCCGATGGATGCGTGATGCAACGCGGGGCGGGGTGGGAACGGTGTGCAACGAGTTGGCCCAGGCCTGCGGCCTCGGGGTGCTGCTCGAAGAGGAGCGACTTCCGGTGGCGCCCATGGTCAACGGCGCCTGTGAATTGCTCGGCATCGATCCGCTCTACGTCGCCAACGAGGGCAAGTTCGTCGCCGTCGTCGCGCCGCAGGAGGCCGAGGCCGGGCTGGACGCGTTGCGGTCGCACCCGCTGGGCGCCGATGCGGCCGAGGTCGGGCAAATCGTCACGGAACCCGCGGAAAGCGTGGTGCTGCGCACCGGGTTCGGCGGCACCCGGATCGTCGACATGCTCGTCGGGGACCCGCTGCCGCGAATCTGCTGAGTTTTGCTAAGAGGAGATGAACTGACATGTGTCTTGGGATTCCGGGCCGGATCGTCGAAATCACCGACCCCGCCAACTATCTCGCGAAGGTCGACGTCAGCGGCGTGCAGCGCACGATCAGTGTACGGCTGCTGGAGAACGAGATGCCCGAGCCCGACGATTGGGTACTGGTCCACGTCGGGTTCGCCATGGCCAAGATCGACGAGACCGAGGCGTTGCTCACGCTGGCCGCCATCAAGAAACTCGGCGACGCCTACGCCACCGAAATGCAGGCCTTCGACTCGTCGGCCATCGTTTAAGGGGAAACACATGAAATTCGTTGACGAGTTCCGGGATCCGGCCGCGGCCCGCAAGCTGCTCGCGGCCATCGAGCATCTGGCCGGGACAGGCGGTGAGACCTTCAAGTTCATGGAGGTGTGCGGCGGGCACACGCACACCATCTACCGGCACGGCATCGAACATCTGTTGCCCGACAACGTCGAACTGGTGCACGGCCCGGGCTGCCCGGTCTGCGTGATCCCGATGGGACGCATCGATGACGCGATGTGGCTGGCGTCCCAACCCGACGTGATCTTCACCTGCTTCGGGGACATGATGCGGGTGCCCGGCTCGCACGGCAGCCTGCTGGATGCCAAGGCCCGCGGGGCCGACGTGCGATTCGTCTACTCGCCGCTGGACGCGTTGAAGATCGCGGTCGACCAACCCGACAAGCAAGTGGTGTTCTTCGCCATCGGTTTCGAGACCACCGCTCCGTCGACCGCGGTGACGCTGGTCCGGGCGCGCGAGTTGGGCCTGCCCAATTTCAGCGTCTTTTGCAACCACGTCACGATCGTGCCGCCGATCCGGGCCATCCTGGAGTCGCCGGACCTGCGGCTGTCGGGGTTCATCGGCCCCGGGCACGTGTCCACCGTGGTGGGCAACCGGCCCTACCGGTTCGTCCCCGAGGTGTATCGAAAGCCATTGGTGGTAGCCGGTTTCGAGCCACTCGACATCCTGGCCTCGGTCGCGATGCTGCTCCGTCAGATCCGCGAGGGCCGCTGCGAAGTGGAGAACCAGTACAAGCGCGTGGTGCCCGAGCACGGCAACCCGGCGGCCCTGGCCCTGATGGGCAAGGTGTTCGCGTTGCGCCCGCACTTCGAATGGCGCGGGCTCGGCTTCATCTCGCAGAGCGCCCTGCGGCTGCACGACGATTTCGCCGAGTTCGACGCCGAGCTGCGGTTCGCGATGCCCGGCGTGCGGGTGGCCGACCCGAAGGCCTGCCAGTGCGGTGAGGTTCTCAAGGGAGTGCTCAAGCCTTGGGAATGCAAGGTTTTCGGCACCGCGTGCACACCGGAGACCCCGATCGGGACCTGCATGGTGTCCCCGGAAGGGGCCTGTGCGGCGTACTACAACTTCGGGCGCATGCACCGCGACGCCGTCAAGCTGGTGGGGCGCACTTGACCTTCGACAAGGGCGCGGAGATGTTCGCCCGCTACGCCTACGCCCCCAACGCGCTCGGCTATTGCGGCCCGCCGTTGGGAGCCACGCTGCGCGACGGGTCCGTCGCCGAAGTGCGCAGGGCGGCGACCAGGTTCTCCGGTGCCTGGCCGTACCTGCAAGTGCTCTCGAAGCTGACCGGCATCGCCGACCCGCTGGATTATCGTCTGGTGGAGTCGTATTGGCTCGGCGGGGGCGTCGCCGCGGGCCTGGACCCGCAGAAATTCTTCGACGCGCTCCTCGCGATCATCGGCCCGCAGGCCGGCCACTACTGGTCGCACCTCTCGACGGATCTGGCGCGCGAGGCCGCAGGCAACCACTGCTTTCACGTGTTCGGGGTGTACCCGTGGACGCGGTTCCTGGGCCGCGGTAGTGACGAGCAGCCGCTGAACGTGCTCGACAACTGTCGAATCACTTCCGGCACAGTGCTTTCCCGCGACGGCGACCGTGTCGAGGTGTTGTGCCGAAGGCTGGCGTGGGACGGTCAGGCCCTTCTGCTGACGAAGCCGTCGGCGCGCGTGCTCGAGGTGTGGACCGACGGCTACAGCGCGGTGCCTGACGTGGCCGCCGGCGATGTGGTCGCAATGCACTGGGGCCGGTTGTGCGGCCGGCTGTCACCGGCGCAGCTTCGCGCGCTGACCGAAAGCACGAATCGGCAATTGCTGGTGACCGGCCGAAGACTGGCGCGCGTCTGACTTCGCGGCCAGACTGGCCCGGTGCCCGGTTCTCTGCGCGATGTGCTGCCCACCGCGGCCGCCCTGCTCGACGTAGCGGACGCCATCGACAGGCTGGAGGTGGCGGACTGGGTCGGCGCCGACCGCATCGACCGGGTGCTGGTCGTGCTGGTCGACGGGCTGGGCTGGCACCTGCTTCCGCAGCTGGCCGGCGGCGCGCCGCTGCTCGCGTCGGTGCTGGGCGGCGGCGCCGGGCGGCTGACCAAACTGGACTGCACATTCCCGTCGACGACACCGACCAGCCTGGTGTCGCTGGGCACCGGTGCGCTGCCCGGTGAGCACGGCATCCTGGGCTTCACGCTCAGGGTGCCCGGCACCGACCGGGTGCTCAACCACGTCCGGTGGCGCGATGACCCGTCCCCGGCCGCGTGGCAGCCGGTGCCAACCTGGTTCGAACGACTCAAGAATGCCGGCGTGAGCGCCCGCGCCGTGCTGCCGGCGCCGTTCATCGGCAGCGGGCTGACCGAGGCCGCCTACCGCGGCGCCGAGTTCCACCCGGCCACTCCCACCGACGACTACGCGCGGCTGCTGGCCGACGAGCT
Source organism: Mycobacterium sp. (assembly GCA_035716165.1). Classification (GTDB taxonomy): domain Bacteria; phylum Actinomycetota; class Actinomycetes; order Mycobacteriales; family Mycobacteriaceae; genus Mycobacterium. The sequence continues at coordinate 3,349 of DASTKA010000597.1, forward strand.
GCGCGCGGCACCCGGGCTGGTGTACGGCTACACCGCGGAGCTCGACACCGCCGCCCATGTCTTCGGTATCGGCTCCGACCAGTGGCATGCCGCGGCGGTAAACGTGGATGCACTGCTGTCCGGCCTACTCGACGCGCTGCCCGCGAACGCTGCGGTACTGGTGACCGCCGACCACGGCGGCGTCAACGTCCCACCCGAGTCCCGTGTCGACCTCGACTCCGACCCCAGGCTGGCCGAGGGGATTCGGGTGGTGGCCGGCGAGCCGCGGGTGCGGTATCTGCACACCGAGCCGGGAGCCGCCCGCGACGTGCAGGCCGCCTGGGGCGAGCTGCTGGACGGCCGCGCCACCGTGTACAGCCGCGAGCAGGCCGCAGCCACCGGCATGTTCGGGCCGCTCCCCGCGCAGCACGCCGAGCGGCTCGGGGACGTGGTCGTCATCTGTTCGGGCGATGGCGCGGTGCTGGCCAGCGCACATGAGCCCCCGGAGACGGCTCGCCTGGTCGGCTTTCACGGCGGGGCCACCGCGGCGGAGATGCAAATTCCGCTCATCGTTTTCCGGCCGTAGCTGCGCGAACGCCCGCCGGCTTGTAACCCCGGTGTCTATCTCGTGAAAGAAGACCCTCATGTTTTCGGGCACAACTCGTACCGCCACCAGCAGGCGGAGGCTGTGATGGATTTTGCGACGCTACCTCCGGAGATCAACTCCGGGCTGATGTACTCGGGTCCCGGCGCGGGCTCGATGAGGCATGCCGCGGCGGCGTGGCAAGCGTTGGCAACGCGGCTGTATGCCGCGGCGGCCGACTACCGGGAGGCGACCGCACGGCTGGCGGGGGCCGGCGGAGGCCGGGCGCACAGCGAGACCGCGACACGCTACGTCGCCTGGCTGGAGGCCGCCGCCGCCCGAAGTGAGCGCGCGGGCGTCCAGCTCGAGGCGGCCGCCGGCGCGCATCAGTCGGCCTTGACGGCGATGGCGCCGCCAGCGGTGATCGCCGGCAACCGCATCCACCGAATGGTGCTGGCGTCGACGAATTGCCTGGGGCACAACAGCACGGCGATCGCGACCGTCGATGCCGAGTACGACGCGATGTGGGCGCAGGACGCCCGCGCAATGTACAGCTACGCCCAGCTGGCCGCCGGCGCCGCGACGATGGCTCCCTTCCGCGCTCCGCCCGGCAAACCCGCTGCGCCCAGACGCGATTGGGCCCTGCGCTCGGCGCCGGACGTCATATCGGCCGGCGGCGACGTGATGTCGGTGATACCCGGCGCCCTTGAGCAGCTGTCGTCGCCGCCGTCGAAGATCATCGATGCGTTCCTCTCACCGGTCACCGCGTCGCTGTCGAAACTGAATTCCCTGACCGCGACGTCAGATTTCGCCATTGGTCACCTGAATTCGGTGAACAAGACGGCGGCCCTGCAATCGCTGCTGCCAAAGCCGGCGGCCACCAACGGGGTGCACGCGAAATTCGGTCGCGCGACGACGGTCGGCGTGCTGTCGGCGCCGCGCGCCTGGGCCGCTGCCGCACCCCTGTTCGAGCTGCCCCCCGGGGACCGGACCGGCGAGCCCATCCGGCTGGTCGCGGTCAGCGAGCCGCCCGGCTCACATGCGGCCCGCGAGTTCGGCGGTTAGAGCGGGGTGACATAGGCCGCGCTGATCCCGCCGTCGACCATGAACGTCGAAGCGGTGACGAACGACGCGTCATCGCTGGCCAAAAACGCTACCGCCGAGGCGATTTCGTCGGGGTCGGCGAAGCGGCCCACCGGGACGTGCACCAGCCGGCGAGCCGCCCGGTCGGGGTCTTTGGCGAAGAGTTCTTGCAGCAGCGGGGTGTTGACCGGCCCGGGGCACAGGGCGTTCACGCGGATGCCCTGGCGGGCGAACTGCACACCCAGCTCTCGCGACATGGCCAGCACACCGCCCTTGGATGCGGTGTAGGCGATCTGCGACGTCGCCGACCCCAGGACGGCAACGAACGACGCCGTGTTGATGATCGAACCCTTCTGCGCGGGAACCATGTGCCGCAACGCCGCCCGGCAGCACAGGTACACCGACTTCAGGTTGACGTCCTGAACGCGTTGCCACGCCGGCAGTTCGGTGTTTTCGATGAGGTCGTCGTCGGGCGGTGAGATGCCGGCATTGTTGAACGCGATGTCGATGCGCCCGTGGGCCTGCGCCGCGGTATCGAACAGCGCGTTGACCGCGGTCTCGTCGGACACGTCGGTGGGCACGAACAGGCCGGACAGTTCGTCGGCCGCGGCACCACCCGCGTCGCCGTCGATGTCGCCCACCACGATGGCGGCGCCCTCGGCGCGCATGCGCCGCGCCGCGGCCAGCCCGATGCCGCCACCGGCACCGGTGACGACGGCCACCCGGCCCGCCAGTCGTTGGGTGAGATCGACCGCCACCACCTACTACTCCTCTCCGACCGCGATGAACACGTTCTTGGTTTCGGTGAACTGCAACGGCGCATCCGGACCCAGCTCACGACCGAGCCCCGACTGCTTGAAGCCGCCGAACGGGGTGCTGTAACGAACCGATGAGTGCGAATTCAACGACAGGTTCCCGGCTTCCACCGCCCGGGACACGCGCAGCGCGCGGGACAGGTCGTCGGTCCAGATCGATCCCGAGAGGCCGTAGGCGGTGTCGTTGGCCAGCGTGACGGCGTCGTGCTCGTCATCGAACGGCAGCACGGTGACGACGGG
>DASTKA010000598.1:0-4472 GCA_035716165.1 Mycobacterium sp.
CGATCGCCACGTCGAAGGGGAACACCAGGAGGGAGTCGGCGCCACCGACGCCGGCGCCGAAGGCGGCCAGGGTGCAGCGCAGCATGTTCACCCAGGGGTCGCGCTGGGTCATCATCGGCAGCGACGTCTCGGCGTGGATGACGGCCGCGCCGGCGTCCGCCTCGCCGACCACTTCGGCGACCCGGGCCCACAGGTTGCGTGCGGCTCGGAACTTGGCGATCGTCGTGAACTGGTCGTCATCGGCGGCGAACCGGAAGCTGATCTGCCGCAGCGCCTGGCCGATCGGCAAGCCCGATTCGGTGAGCACCCGCAGGTAGCTCACCGCGGCCGCCACACTGGCGGCCAGCTCCCACGTCGCGTTCGCACCGAGGTTGTGGAAGGCGGGCCCGTCGACGGTGATCGCACGCACGCCGGGGTGGTCGACGGCCCGCTTGGCGACGGCGATCACGTCCTCGATCCCGGGCGCGGGCCGCTCACTCAGCGCCGCGGTCAGCGGGTCGCCGCTCAGGTCGATCGACAGGGTGGCGCGCTGGTCGGATTCCACGCCGTCCGCCAGCGCCAACACCACGTCGCTGGCCGCCGCGTAGTCGGCGCCGGCTTCGAGCATCAGCGGCGCCATGCTCAGGTAGACACCCTCGAGGGCCTGGCCCAGCTGGTCGGGCGCCACGCCCGATTCTCCGATCCGCAGGATCACGGCGCCGGCCCCGTTGCCGAGCGCGTCCAGCACCGCCGAGTTGACGTCCGCTGCGGCGACGCCGGGCACGGGCGTCGCCGGGAAGGCCTCGGCGACCTTCCAGCCCGACTTGACGTCGCGCAGCGCGTCGCCGCCACGCACATAGGGCCACTCGCCCGGCAGCGGGGGTTCGGGCAATTCGTCGAGGGCGGTGTACAGCGCGCGGATGGCGATCCCGTCATACGTCGGGGTTTCGAGCAACCGCTCCGGCGCGTCCCCCAACTGGTCGGGGTCCTTCCGGGTGCTTTTGGCCAGCACACCGGCGACCGCACTGCGCCAACGCCCGCGAACCTGTTCTAGGTCGGCGAGCTCGGGTACATCAATGGACACCGATTGCTCCCTTTTCCCAGCATTTGGGCTACTGCTCCGGGGATACCGCTTAGCTACTGAGGCTAATTGATGACCGCTCGTCGCTAAAAACCGCCAGGGGCGAGCGGGGACGATTCCGGGTGAAACACCGGCATCGAGAAACCGCTTATTCACCTGCGCCCCGTACCCTAAGGAGCCGTGACGGGTTCCGCCACCAGCAAAATCACCGAGACGCTGCGCGATCTCGGCTGCGCGATCCGCGTCGCCGCGCGAGGCGTGTCCCGGTCGCGGATCGTCTGGACAGTGGTGGGCATCACAGCTCTGGTGGCGCTGGCGTCGTGGCTTCCGCTGCCCTCGCCCGCGCAGATGCGCGACTGGGCGCAGTCCGTCGGGCCATGGTTTCCGCTGGCGTTCTTGGCCGCCCACATCGTCGTGACCGTGGTGCCCGTTCCGCGCACGGCGTTCACCCTGGCGGCCGGACTGCTGTTCGGCCCGCTCCTAGGCGTCGCCATCGCGGTGGTCGCCAGCACCGCGAGCGCGATGATCGCGCTGCTGCTGGTGCGCGCGGCCGGGTGGCGGCTGAACCGGCTGGTGCGCCACCGATCGATCGACACGGTGGAAGAGCGCCTGCGACAACGGGGTTGGCTGGCCATCCTGTCGCTGCGGCTGATTCCCGCGGTGCCTTTCTCGGCGCTGAACTACGCGGCGGGCGCGTCGAGCGTGCGTGTGCTGCCCTACGCGGTGGCGACCCTGATCGGGCTGTTGCCCGGCACCACCGCCGTGGTGGTCCTCGGCGATGCGCTCGCCGGTCACATCAGCGGGCTGCTGTATCTGGTGTCGGCGATCACGAGCGCGCTGGGATTGACGGGGCTGATCATCGAGATCCGCCACTTCCGTCGGCACCACCGCCGTGCGCGCCGTCCCGTCGACGACGAGCCCTCCCCCGAGCCGGCCACCGTCGGCTGATCACCAGCTTCGTTCGGTCCGTCCGCGTGGTGCGCCGGAGGCCGGTCGATTCCGCGTCTTGACTAGCTCGGGTCCGGTCCCTTGATCGTCATCGCCGCGACCAGCGCCAGGAACAGGGCGGCCGGAAGGCCGTTGACGACTTTGTCGCGCACCCGAACGTGCGCGCCGACCGCCAAGAGGAAGTACACGGTCAGCATCGCCGTCGTCACCCGCGCCAGACCCGGAAAACGGTTGACCGACAACAATCCGATGGCGGCGGCCGCTTTCACCACCGGCAGCACGGGCCGGACGTCCTCCGGGAGGCCCACGGTGTCAAGAACCTTCTTGATCGGGGCCACCTGGACGCCGCACAATACCGCGTCGACGGCGTGGAAAACGCCAAGCGCCGCATAGGCCTTCGGTGAAGTCAAGGCACTCATTCCCGCCATCCTATGGAGTCAGCTCGGCCGCCGGGCCATCCGCCGGCTGACGTGCGATCGCCTCGGCCTTGGCCACCGCCTGGGCGATCGCGGGGTCGGTTTCGGTGGAGAACCAGTCGGCGACCTCGGCGTCGTCATCGGCGCTGTGCTTGGGCGCGTCCTCGACGGGTGACGGCTGGAAACGGAACACCCCGTCCTCGCCCGGGGTTCCCAGCAGCTTGGTGAATCCCTGCAACGCCGCGTTGAAGTCGCTGGGCACCACCCACACCTTGTTGGCGTCGCCGCGCGCCATCTCCGGCAGCGTCTGCAGATACTGGTATGCCAGCATTTCCGGCGTGGGCCGGCCGGCCTTGATCGCGGCGAACGTCTTCTCGATCGCCTTGGCCTGGCCCTGCGCCTGCAGGTACGCCGCGGCGCGTTCACCTTGGGCGCGCAGCATCCGGGACTGCCGGTCGGCCTCGGCGGCCAGGATCGCGGCCTGCTTGGCGCCCTCGGCGGCCAGGATCTGCGCCTGCTTGTTGCCCTCGGCCTCCTTGATCGCCGCCTCGCGCATACCTTCGGCGGTCAGGATCATCGCCCGCTTCTCGCGGTCGGCCTTCATCTGCTTTTCCATCGACGCCTGAATCGACGGGGGCGGATCGATGCTGCGCAGTTCAACCCGGGCGACCCGCAGGCCCCAGCGGCCGGTCGCCTCGTCGAGCACGCCGCGCAGCTGCCCGTTGATCTGGTCGCGCGACGTGAGGGTCTGCTCGAGCGTCATGCCGCCGACGACGTTGCGCAGCGTGGTGGTGGTGAGTTGTTCGACACCGACGATGTAGTTGCTGATCTCGTAGACGGCCGCCTGCGGAACGGTGACCTGGAAGTAGACCACGGTGTCGATGTTGAGGGTCAGGTTGTCCTCGGTGATCACCGGTTGCGGCGGGAACGACACCACCCGCTCACGCAGATCCACCCGGGCGCGGACCCGGTCGATGAACGGCACCAACAACGTCAGTTGCCCGCTGACCGTGCGGCTGTATCGTCCCAGCCGCTCGATCACCGCGGCCTCCGCCTGAGGTATCAGCGCCACCGATTTGGCCACCACGACGATCGCAAAGATCACCAAGACGGCCAGCAGCACCAAACCAGCAACCGCACCTTGCATCGGACTTCCTTTCCTTCGCAGCGCTTCTCGCCGCTACAGACTGCTCTTGAACACCACCGCGGTCGCGCCGTCGATCTGCATGACGGTGACCGGCTCGCCGGGTTCGTAGACGTCGGCGTCGTTCAGCGGGCGCGCGGACCACACCTGGCCGTCGAGTTTGACCTGACCCGCGTCGCGTGCGACCCGCTGCAGCACCAACGCGGTTTTGCCGTGCAGCGCCTCGATTCCCAGCGGCGGCGCCGCGGCCGGCATCAGCCGCCGCTTCAGCGGCGGGCGAACCAGCACCAGCAGCAGCACCGAGACGACTAGGAACACCGCCCCGTTCGCCCACACCGGAAAGTCGGTCACCCAGCTCGTCAGCGCGGCGGCCAGCGCGCCCCCACCGAGCATCACCAAAAACAAATGGCCGGTGAGCGCCTCCGCACCGGCCAGCACCAGCGCGAATATTAGCCAAAGCACCGCGGCGTGCATGCGGCAAGAATACGCGTGATCCGCCTTTGCCGGGCAAAACAACTACACTGCGTGATCGTGTGGTGTCCCAGTGTTTCGCTGTCCCTGTGGGCCAATGCCTGGCTCGCCGGAAAGGCCGCGCCCGACGACGTCTTGGACGCGTTATCCGTTTGGGCGCCAAAGCAATCGGTGACCGCGTATGATGCCGTCGCCGCGGGCCACACCGGGCTGCCCTGGCCCGACGTGCACGACGCCGGAACGGTCACTCTGCTGCAGACTCTGCGCACCGCGATCGGCCGGCCCACGCCCACGTCCGATGGGGCCGGCGTGATGCGCGGCACGATCAACGTCGTTTTGCCGGTACCGGGCGACGTGCGCGGCCTGGCCCCCGGGACGCAGTTCGAGCGGGACGCCCTGGCCGCCGGTGAGGCGGTCATCATCGCCAATCCCC
>DASTKA010000599.1:0-2312 GCA_035716165.1 Mycobacterium sp.
CCGCGTGGTCGGACGACGTCGATGTCGTGGTGATCGGGTTCGGCATCGCCGGCGGCTGCGCCGCGGTCAGTGCGGCGGCCGCCGGGGCGCGGGTGCTCGTGCTCGAACGCGCGGCCGCCGCGGGTGGCACCACTTCGCTTGCCGGGGGCCACTTTTACCTCGGCGGCGGCACCGCGGTGCAGCAGGCAACGGGTCAGGACGATTCCGTCGAGGAGATGTACAAGTACCTGGTTGAGGTGTCGCGTGAACCCGAACTCGACAAGATCCGCGCCTACTGCGAAGGCAGCGTCGAGCACTTCAATTGGCTGGAAGACTTGGGCTTTCAGTTCGAGCGCAGCTACTACCCCGGCAAAGTCGTCGTCCCGCCGGGGACCGAGGGGCTGAGCTATACCGGCAATGAGAAGGTTTGGCCTTTCTGCGAGCGGGCCAAGCCGGCGCCGCGCGGGCATTCCGTGCCGGTGCCCGGCGAATTGGGTGGCGCGAGCATGGTTGTGGACCTGCTGCTCAAACGCGCCGACGCCCTGGGCGTGCAGATCCGCTATGAGACTCAGGTGACCAACCTGGTCACCGACGACGACGGCGCCGTGGTCGGCGTGGCCTGGAAGCACTTCGCCGAAACCGGTGCCCTCAAGGCTAATTCGGTCATCATCGCGGCTGGCGGATTCGCGATGAATCCCGAGATGGTCGCCGCGCACACGCCCGCGTTGGGTCAGGAGCGACGCACCAAGCACCACGGCCTCGTGGCGCCCTACATCCTGGGCAACCCGAACGACGACGGGCTGGGCATCCGAATGGGCGTTTCGGCGGGCGGCGCCACCAAGAACATGGACGAGCTGTTCATCACCGCGGCGGCCTATCCGCCCGAGGTCCTGCTGACCGGTGTGATCGTCAACAAGGAGGGCAAGCGTTTCGTCACCGAGGACTCCTACCACTCGCGGACTTCGGCCTTCGTGCTGGAGCAGCCGGACCAAACGGCATACCTGATCGTCGACGAAGCGCACACCGAGATGCCCGCCATGCCGTTGATCCGCTTCCTCGACGGGTACGAGACGATCGCGGAAATGGAAGCGGCGCTGGACATTCCGGCGGGCAACCTCGCGGCGACGCTGGATCGCTACAACAAGCACGCCGCCGCGGGCGAGGATCCCGATTTCCACAAGCAGCCGGAATTCCTTGCGCCACAGGACACCGGTCCCTGGGCGGTGTTCGATTTGTCGCTCGGACGGGCGATGTACTCGGGATTCACCATCGGCGGCCTCGCGGTGACGGTTGACGGCGAGGTGCAGCGCGCCGACGGCACGGTCGTGCCCGGCCTGTATGCCGCGGGGGCGTGCGCGTCCAACCTCGCCCAGGACGGCAAGGGCTACGCAAGCGGAACGCAGCTGGGTGAAGGTTCGTTCTTCGGCCGCCGCTCCGGAGCGCACGCGGCCCAGCGGGCCGGGGGAGCGTAGGCGCTAAACCTGCGCGGGTTCCTTCTGGACGGGACCCAGTTGCCACGGGCCGCCGCCGAGCAGATGCAGCTGCTGCTCGTGGTGCTGCTCGACGGTGGGCCGGTGGCTCACGCTGACCATGACGCACTCCGGCAGCTCGTCCCGAACCAGCTGATACAGCGCGAATTCCAGGCCCTCGTCCAGCGCGGAGGTGGCCTCGTCGAGGAACACCGCCTTCGGCTTGGTCAGCAGGATGCGCGCGAAGGCGACCCGCTGCTGCTCGCCCGGCGACAGCACCTTGGCCCAGTCGTGGTCCTCGTCCAGCCGGTTGATCAGCGGCGCCAGGGCGACTTTGGTGAGCACGTCGCGCAGCTGCTCATCGGAGACGTTGTCCGGCGAATTCGGGTAGCACACCACGGTGCGCAGACTGCCGAGCGGCACATACGGCAACTGCGACAGGAACATCGTCGCGTTGTCGCCGTCCGGGCGGCACAGGGTCCCCGACGCGTACGGCCACAATTCGGCCAGGCTGCGCAGCAGCGTCGTCTTACCGGCCCCGGACCGGCCGGTGATCACCAAGGTGTCGCCGTCGTTGAGCTGGACGTCCAGCGAATCGACCAGCTGGTCGCCCTGCGGCGTGCGCACCTCGATGCCGCGAAGTTCGACCGCCGTCTCCTCACTGGGCTTGACGAGAATCGTGGGCAGCGCCCGGCCCCGGTCGTTGGCGTCCACGAGGCCGTGCAACCGGATGATCGCCGCCCGGAAGGCCGCGAAGGCGTCGTAGTTGTTCCGGAAGAAGGACAGCGAGTCCTGAATGTTGCCGAACGCGGTCGCGCTCTGGCCGACATCGCCGAAGTCGATCCGGCCCGCGAACAGCCGCGG
>DASTKA010000600.1:0-7566 GCA_035716165.1 Mycobacterium sp.
CAGCATGACGCGCCACGACGATGCTTCAGCGAAGCGATGAGGAGGAGTGGCGCAGATGACTAAGCACTTCCTTCGCGACGACGACCTGTCACCCGCCGAGCAGGCCGAGGTGCTGCAGCTCGCCGCCGAGCTGAAGAAGGAACCGCTGCGCATCCGGCCGCTGGACGGTCCGCGCGGGGTCGCCGTCTTGTTCGACAAGAACTCCACCCGCACCCGGTTCTCCTTCGAGGTGGGCATCGCCCAGCTCGGCGGGCATGCCGTCGTCGTCGACGCGCGTAGCACCCAGCTTGGTCGCGACGAAACCCTTCAGGACACCGCGCGGGTGCTCTCCCGGTACGTCGAAGCCATCGTCTGGCGGACGTTCGGGCAGGAGCGGCTCGAGGCCATGGCCGCGACCGCGTCGGTGCCGGTGATCAACGCGCTCTCCGACGAATTCCATCCCTGCCAGGTGCTCGCCGATCTGCAGACCATCACCGAGCGCAAAGGATCGCTCGCCGGCCTGCGGATGACGTACCTCGGCGACGGCGCGAACAACATGGCGCACTCGCTGATGCTGGGTGGGGTCACGGCCGGCGTCCACGTCACCATCGCCGCCCCGGACGGCTTCGCCCCCGACGAGGCGTTCGTCGCCGCGGCCCGGCGGCGCGCCCAGGACACCGGCGCCTCGGTCACCGTCACCACCGACGCGGACGCGGCCGCGCGGGGCGCCGACGTTCTGGTCACCGACACCTGGACGTCTATGGGGCAGGAGGGCGACGGGCTCGACCGCCGCACACCGTTCCGGCCCTACCAGATCAACGCCCGCCTGCTGTCCCTGGCCGACCCGGAAGCCATTGTGCTGCACTGCCTTCCGGCTCACCGCGGCGAGGAGATCACCGACGAGGTGATGGACGGGCCGGCAAGCGCGGTCTGGGACGAGGCCGAAAACCGGTTGCACGCCCAGAAGGCGCTGCTGGCGTGGCTGCTGGAGCGGCGCTCATGACCCGCTCGAAAACCGCGGCCGAAACCACCCGGGCCGGCCGGCAGGCCCGCATCGTGGCGATCCTGTCGTCGTCGGCGATCAGCAGCCAGAGCGAGCTGGCCGCGCGGCTGGCCGGCGAGGGCATCGAGGTCACCCAGGCCACGCTGTCGCGGGATCTCGAGGAGCTCGGCGCGGTCAAGCTGCGCGGCGCCGACGGCGGCGTCGGCGTCTACGTCGTCCCCGAGGACGGCAGCCCGGTGCGCGGCGTCTCCGGGGGCACGGCGCGGCTGTCCCGCCTGCTGAGCGAGCTGCTGGTGTCGGCGGACGCCAGCGCCAACCTGGCCGTGCTGCGCACCCCGCCCGGCGCCGCCGACTATCTGGCCAGCGCGATCGACCGCGCGGCGCTCCCGTACGTCGTCGGCACCATCGCCGGCGATGACACCCTCTTCGTGGCCGCGCGAGAGCCGATGACGGGCGCCGAGCTGGCCAGGACGCTCGAAAAGCTCACGCAAGCCTCAACCTGAAGGAGATTGGTTCATGTCAGAACGCGTCATCCTGGCGTATTCCGGCGGTCTGGACACCTCGGTGGCCATCAGCTGGATCGGCAAGGAGACCGGCCGTGAGGTCGTAGCGGTGGCGATCGACCTCGGCCAGGGCGGCGAAGACATGGAGGTCATTCGCCAGCGGGCCCTGGACTGCGGCGCGGTGGAGGCCGTCGTCGTCGACGCCCGCGACGAGTTCGCCGGCGACTACTGCCTGCCCACCATCCTGTCCAACGCCCTCTACATGGACCGCTACCCGCTGGTGTCGGCGATCAGCCGGCCGCTGATCGTCAAGCACCTGGTGGCGGCGGCCCGCGAGCACGGCGGCACCATCGTCGCCCACGGCTGCACGGGTAAGGGCAACGACCAGGTCCGGTTCGAGGTCGGATTCGGTTCGCTGGCACCCGATCTCGAGGTGCTGGCGCCCGTCCGTGATTACGCGTGGACGCGGGAGAAGGCAATCGCGTTCGCCGAGGAAAACGCCATCCCGATCAACGTGACCAAGCGCTCACCGTTCTCCATCGACCAGAACGTGTGGGGCCGCGCGGTGGAAACCGGCTTCCTGGAACACCTTTGGAACGCCCCCACCAAGGACGTCTATGCCTACACCGAGGACCCGACGCTGAACTGGAGCACTCCCGACGAGGTGATCGTCGGATTCGAGCGCGGTGTGCCGGTGACGATCGACGGCAGGAAAGTATCGGTGCTGCAGGCCATCGAGGAGCTCAACACCCGCGCCGGCGCCCAGGGCGTCGGCCGCCTCGACGTCGTCGAGGACCGGCTGGTGGGAATCAAGAGCCGCGAGATCTACGAGGCGCCCGGCGCCATGGTGCTCATCACCGCGCACACCGAGCTCGAACACGTCACGCTGGAGCGCGAACTGGGCCGGTTCAAGCGGCACACCGATCAGCGTTGGGCTGAGCTGGTCTACGACGGGCTGTGGTATTCACCGCTCAAGGACGCGCTGGAGAGCTTCGTCGCCAAGACCCAGGAACACGTGACCGGTGAAGTGCGAATGGTGTTGCACGGCGGCCACATTGCGGTCAACGGCCGCCGCAGCGCCGAATCCCTGTACGACTTCAACCTGGCCACCTACGACGAGGGCGACTGCTTCGACCAGTCGGCCGCAAAGGGTTTCGTCTACGTGCACGGGCTGTCCTCGAAGATCGCGTCCCGCCGGGACCAACAGTGACCGTCTCCCGGCGAGCAGACGCAAAATCGCATGGATACGCCCGTCAGAGTGCGATTTTGTGTCTGCTCGCGGAGAAAAAGTGAGCACTCGCGAGGGGTCACTGTGGGGCGGGCGGTTCGCCGACGGTCCCTCGGATGCGCTGGCGGCCCTGAGCAAGTCCACCCACTTCGACTGGGTGCTGGCGCCCTACGACATCGTGGCCTCGCGGGCCCACGCCGTGATCCTGTTCCGCGCCGGCCTGCTGGACGAGGAGCAGCGTGACGGCCTGCTGGCCGGCTTGGATCAGCTCGCCGAGGACGTCGCCGACGGCAGCTTCTCGCCACTGGTCACCGACGAGGACGTGCACGGGGCGCTGGAGCGCGGACTGATCGACCGCGTCGGGCCCGACCTGGGCGGGCGGCTGCGGGCCGGCCGGTCACGCAACGACCAGGTGGCCACCCTGTTCCGGATGTGGCTGCGCGACGCGGTGCGCCGGGTCGCCGCCGGGGCGCTGGACGTCGTCGGCGCGCTGGCCGCCCAGGCGGCCGCCCACCCCGGCGCCATCATGCCCGGCAAGACCCACATGCAGTCCGCGCAGCCGGTGCTGCTGGCCCACCACCTGCTGGCGCACGCCCACCCGCTGCTGCGCGACGTCGACCGGATCGTCGACCTCGACCGGCGCGCGGGGGTCTCCCCGTACGGCTCGGGCGCGCTGGCCGGGTCGTCGCTGGGCCTGGACCCCGACGCGATCGCCGCGGAGCTGGGTTTCACCGCCGCCGCCGACAACTCCATCGACGCCACCGCGTCCCGCGATTTCGCGGCCGAGGCCGCCTTCGTCTTCGCCATGATCGGTGTCGACCTCTCCCGGCTGGCCGAGGACGTCATCCTGTGGAGCTCGACGGAATTCGGCTACGTCATCCTGCACGATTCGTGGTCGACGGGCAGCTCGATCATGCCGCAGAAGAAGAACCCCGACATCGCCGAGCTGGCGCGCGGCAAGTCCGGCCGGCTGATCGGGAACCTGACCGGCCTGCTGGCCACGCTGAAGGCCCAGCCGCTCGCCTACAACCGTGACCTGCAGGAAGACAAGGAACCGGTGTTCGATTCGGTGGCCCAGCTGGAGCTGGTGTTGCCGGCGATGGCCGGGCTCCTGCGCAGCCTGACCTTCGATGTCGAGCGGATGGCCGCCCTGGCTCCGGCCGGCTACACGCTGGCCACCGATATCGCAGAATGGCTGGTGCGGCAGGGGCTGCCGTTCCGCTCGGCGCACGAGGCCGCCGGTGCCGCGGTGCGCGCCGCCGAGCAGCGGGGCGTCGGACTCGACGAGCTGACCGATGACGAGTTGGCCGCGATCAGCGCCGACCTCACCCCGGAGGTCCGTGAGGTTTTGACGATCGAGGGCTCGGTGTCGTCGCGCGACGCGCGTGGCGGCACCGCACCGGTTCGGGTCGCCGAGCAGATCGAAACCGTCCTGGCCAGCGCCGATCGGCTCAAAAGCCAGCTCAGCGGCGGCCGTTGAGGCGGAGTGAGTTTCCGTGACGCGTCCTGACATGCAGACTAGACTTCGGGCTCAAAGCGACCCGGTTGAACGCTTCGGGCTGGGTCCTCGTCACCAAGGGGTGGGAGAACGATGAGCGTCGTCGCCGGCGTCTTCGGTGCGTTGCCTGCGCACCGGTACTCCCAGCGCGAGCTCACCGACTTCTTCGTCAGCATCCCCGAATTCGAGGGTTACGAAGACATCGTCCGGCAGCTGCACGCCAGCTCCAAGGTCGGTAGCCGCCATCTGGTGCTGCCGCTCGAGCAGTACCCCGCGCTGACCGACTTCGGGATGGCGAACCGGATCTTCACCGAGCACGCCGTGAAGCTGGGCTGTGAGGCGCTGTCCGGTGCGCTCGACGAGGCGGGACTGCGGCCGCAAGACGTCGACCTGCTGATCACCACCACCGTCACCGGCCTGACAGTGCCGTCCGTGGACGCCCGGATCGCCGCGGAGCTCGGCCTGCGCGACGACGTGCGGCGCGTGCCGCTGTTCGGCCTGGGCTGCGTGGCCGGGGCCGCGGGCGTGGCCCGTGTGAACGACTACCTGCGCGGCGCACCCGACGCCGTGGCCGCCCTGATCTCCGTCGAGCTCTGCTCGCTGACCTATCCCGGATACAAGCCGTCGCTGGCCGGCCTGGTCGGCAGTGCCCTGTTCGCCGACGGGGCCGCGGCGGTGGTGGCCGTCGGCGAGCGGCGCGCCGAGCAACTCATGGCCAGCGGGCCCACCATCCTCGACTCGCGCAGCCACCTCTACCCCGATTCACTGCGCACGATGGGCTTCGATGTGGGCGTCACCGGCTTCGAACTGGTGCTGTCCAAGGACGTCGCGGCCGTCGTGGAGCAGTACATCGAAGACGATGTCACCCAGTTTCTCGGGGCGCACGGGTTGACCACGGCCGACATCGGCGCCTTCGTGAGCCACCCGGGCGGACCCAAGGTCATCGAGGCGATCAACGCGGCGCTCAGCCTGCCGCCGGAGGCCCTCGAACTCACCTGGCGCTCGCTCGGCGAGATCGGCAACCTCTCGTCGGCTTCGGTGCTGCACGTGCTGCGCGACACCATGGCCAAGCCGCCGCAGAGCGGAAGCCCCGGTTTGATGCTCGCGATGGGTCCAGGATTCTGTTCCGAACTGGTGTTGTTGCGTTGGCATTGATGAGCGCCCGTGCACTCCCGTTCCTACCGTAAGGCGTCGCTTTTTGGGCTTTGAAGAGTTTTCGGCGGTGGGGACCGCTCGGCACGAGGGGCCCCATGCGTGGAGTACCGCTGTGCGTGACATGAGAGGCCGCCTTCGATGAACGGCAACACCGAAGAGCTGATCAAGGCTCTTCGCCAATCGCTGAAGGAAACCGAGCGGCTCAAGCGCGAGAACCGCCAGTACCTGGCCGCCGCGGCCGAACCGGTGGCGGTGGTGGGCATGGGTTGCCGGTACCCGGGCGGTGTGAATTCTCCGGAGGCCTTGTGGCAGATGGTCGTTGAGGGCCGCGATGTCGTCTCGGAGTTCCCCGCGGACCGCGGCTGGGACTTGGCGGGCCTGTTCGACGCGGACCCCGACGCGGTGGGCAAGTCGTACGCGCGGCGCGGCGGTTTCCTCTCGGATGTGGCCGATTTCGATGCGGCGTTTTTCGGTATCGCGCCCAGCGAGGCGCTGGCGATGGACCCGCAACAGCGCCTGCTGCTCGAGGTGTCCTGGGAGGCGTTGGAGCGGGCCGGAATTGACCCCGCCACCCTGCGCGGTTCGGCGACAGGCGTGTTCGCCGGGATTTTCCATGGCTCGTACGGGGGCCAGGGGCGGGTGCCGGGCCACCTGGAGCGATACGGCCTGCGCGGCTCGACTTTGAGTGTGGCCTCGGGCCGGGTGGCCTATTCGCTGGGGTTCGAGGGCCCGGCCGTCTCGGTTGACACGGCGTGTTCGTCGTCGTTGGTGGCGCTGCATCTGGCGGCGCAGTCGTTGCGTTCCGGCGAGTGCGATCTGGCGCTGGCCGGCGGCGTGACGGTGATGGCCACTCCGGCGATGTTCATCGAGTTCAGCCGCCAGCGCGCGCTGGCCGCCGACGGCAGGTGCAAGGCGTACGCGGGTGCCGCCGACGGCACCGGGTTCTCCGAAGGCGTCGGCGTGCTGGTGCTGGAGCGGCTGGCCGACGCCCGGCGGCACGGGCATCCGGTGCTCGCGGTGGTGCGCGGGTCGGCGGTGAATCAGGACGGCGCATCCAACGGCCTGGCGACGCCGAACGGGCCGTCACAGCAACGGGTGATCCGGGCGGCGCTGGCCAATGCCAGGCTGGGGGCGGCCGACGTGGATCTGGTCGAGGGTCACGGGACGGGCACGATGCTGGGCGATCCCATCGAGGCCCAAGCGGTTTTGGCCACCTACGGACAGGACCGTCCCGCGGAGGAGCCGCTGTGGCTGGGGTCGATCAAATCGAACATGGGTCACACGTCGGCCGCCGCGGGCGCCGGTGGAGTGATCAAGGTGGTGCAGGCGATTCGACACGGGGTGATGCCCAAGACGTTGCACGTGGATGAGCCGACGCCACACGTGGATTGGACGGCCGGGGCGGTCTCGCTGCTGACCGAACGGCGGCCCTGGCCGGCGGTGGACCGCCCGCGGCGCGCGGGTGTGTCGTCCTTCGGCATCAGCGGCACCAACGCGCACGTCATCGTGGAGCAGTACTCCCCGGAGCCCGAAACCGCCACGCGCCCGGGCGATGACGCGGTGGTGCCGTGGGTGCTCTCGGCCCGCTCGGGTGAGGCGCTGGCCAACCAGGCGGCGCGGCTGCTGGCCCGTGTCAAGGCCGATCCCGGCGTGCGGGTGTTGGACGTGGGCTGGTCGCTGGTTTCGACACGCTCGCTCTTCGAGCACCGCGCGGTGATCGTGGGCGCCGACGGCGCGCGGTTGCTGCGCGGGCTGACGGCACTGGCGGCCGGCGAGCAAAGCGTGGGCCTGGTCGTGGGGCGGGCGCGGCCGAGGGGCAAGACGGTGTTCGTATTTCCCGGCCAGGGTTCGCAATGGGCCGGCATGGGCGCCCAATTGCTGGTCAGTTCAACGGTGTTCGCCGAGCACATGCAACGGTGCGCTCACGCGCTCGCCGAACACGTCGACTGGTCACTGGTCGACGTGATCCGCGGCGTCCCGGGCGCGCCCGGACTGGACCGGGTGGACGTCGTGCAGCCCGCGCTGTGGGCGGTGATGGTGTCGCTGGCCGAACTGTGGAGCTCGGTGGGCGTGGTTCCCGATGCGGTGATCGGTCATTCGCAGGGCGAGATCGCCGCGGCTTATGTGGCGGGGGCGCTGTCGCTTCAGGACGCCGCCCGCGTGGTCGCGCTGCGCAGCCGGCTGCTGGTGCGGTTGTCGG
>DASTKA010000601.1:0-2351 GCA_035716165.1 Mycobacterium sp.
GCAGCAGGTGGTCGATGAAATCGAACTCGATGTCGAAGGCCTCTGTCCCATGCGGGATCGCCGAAGTCGTCAGACCCCGCGGAGTCACGTACGAGGTGACCTGCCACCAGTGATTGACCATGGGCGAATGGGCGAGTCGGATCTTGCCGACGATCTGGGACCACATGTGCAGTGTGTCCCGGGTTGGCGTCCAGTCGTCGACTCGCAGGCTGGGCCACCCGCGGGTGGTCTGATGGTGTGTCATAGGTGATCACTTCCTCGGCCGAGTGTCTACCGGTGCCTGATTCGTGTGGTCGTGAGCGCATAGAACACCGGCATCGCGACGAAAATGACCAGCGCTGCCGCCGGGAGCCACAACGCCCCAATGACGCCTGCAATCACATAGGCCGCGATACCGACCACTGCACGGATCCTGTTGGCGCCGAATGCTTGCCGGTCGATTCCGGTCTCGACGAGCTCGTCGCGGCGGCGATGGACCTGATGGTAGAGCAGCAGCCAACTGGCACACATTGCGGTGGCGATGCCCGCGTACAGCGCCACCGCGGTCCGTGCGTCTGCGCTGTTCACCCCGGTGATCAGCGCCCGGGAGAGCACCGCGGTGGGAAAAGGTATCAGAGCCGTGGTGAACAGCAGCAAGAGGTTCGCCAAGTGCACGCCATTGTCGACACGCCGGATCGCGACAAACGCTTGATGGTGGCTGAGCCAGATCACCGCGACGTAGAAGAAGGACGCGAAGTAGCCAAGATAGGCGGGCCACTGCCGCGCGAGGCCGTCGAGCAGTTCACCCGGAGCGTGTCCAGGTTCCTTCAGATCCAGCACGAGCAAGGTGACCACGATCGCGAAGACGCCGTCGCTGAAGGCCTCCACGCGTCCGGTGTCGGTCAGCTCCGGCGACGGGCCGCCGCCGCCCGGGTCGGATTCCGGGTCAGGCACAGCCGCGCGTCATGCCGTTTCGGTGATCGGCCGGTCGACCCAGCTCATCAGGTCGCGCAGCTTCTTTCCGGTGACCTCGATGGGGTGCTCGGCGTTCTCCTTGCGCAGCTCCTCGAGTTGCTTGTTGCCGCCCTCGACGTTGGCGACCAGCTTCTTGGTGAAGTCGCCGCTCTGGATGTCCCGCAGGATTTCCCGCATCCGCTCCTTGGTGCCGGCGTCGATGACGCGCGGACCCGAGAGGTAGCCGCCGAATTCGGCGGTGTCGGACACCGAGTAGTTCATCCGGGCGATGCCGCCCTCGTACATCAGGTCGACGATCAGCTTGAGCTCGTGCAGCACCTCGAAGTACGCCATCTCCGGCGGGTAGCCCGCCTCGACCATCACATCGAAACCGGTCTTGACCAATTCCTCTGTGCCACCGCACAACACGGCCTGCTCACCGAACAGGTCGGTCTCGGTCTCGTCCTTGAAGGTGGTCTTGATGACGCCGGCGCGGGTGCCGCCGATCGCCTTGGCGTAGGACAGGGCCAGCGCCTCGCCGTCGCCGTTCGGGTCCTGGTCGACGGCGATCAGCGCGGGCACACCCTTGCCGTCGACGAATTGCCGACGCACCAAGTGCCCCGGGCCCTTCGGTGCCACCATGGCGACCGTCACGTTGGCGGGCGGCTTGATCAGGTCAAAGTGGATGTTGAGCCCGTGACCGAAGAACAACGCGTCCCCATCCTTGAGGTTGGGTTCGATGTCGTTCTTGAAAATGTCGGCCTGAGCGGTGTCGGGCGCCAGCAGCATGATGACGTCGGCCCACTTGGCGACCTCGGCCGGGGTGTCGACGTCCAGGCCCTGCTCTTCGACCTTGGCCCGGGACTTCGACCCCTCCTTCAGGCCCACCTTCACCTGCACGCCGGAGTCGCGCAGACTCAGCGAGTGCGCGTGTCCTTGGCTGCCGTACCCGATGACACCGACCTTGCGACCCTGGATGATCGTCAGGTCCGCGTCGTCGTCGTAGAACATCGGCAATGTCTCCCCAGACGGGTTAGCCACTTCACTATCTCCTTCTTGTTTGCGCTGAAACTTATTTGGCCGTGCCGATTCCGCGTGGACCGCGGGACAACGACACCACTCCCGATTGGACGATTTCGCGGATCCCGAAGGGTTCCAGGACCCGCAGCAGCGCCTCGATCTTGCCGCGGTCACCCGTGGCCTCAATCGTGAGCGCCTCCGGCGCAACGTCAATCACCTTGGCGCGGAACAGGTTCACCGCTTCGATCACCTGGCTGCGGATACCCGCGTCGGCGCGGACCTTGATCAGCGCCAGTTCCCGCGAGACCGAGTTCTCGTCGTCGAGCTCAACGATCTTGATGACGTTGATCAGTTTGTTGAGCTGCTTGGTGATCTGCTCGAGCGGGGTCTCCTCGGCG
>DASTKA010000602.1:0-3075 GCA_035716165.1 Mycobacterium sp.
GCATCCGACGGCTGTCCCAACGGGGTCGCTCCGAGCAACAGGCGGCCGGTGGTCATGACCGACAGCCTACGATCGACGTGATGACCGCCCCGCCCCGCGAATCTGCCGTCCTGGAAGAGGAGCGCGTGGTGCCCGTCGTCAGCCCGGGGCCGCTGGTGCCGGTGGCCGATTTCGGGCCGACCGATCACGTCCGCGGCTGGGTGGTGACCGGGGTGATCACCCTGGTGGCGGCGATCACCCGCTTCCTGAACCTGGGCTCACCCACCGACGGCGGCACTCCAGTCTTCGACGAAAAGCATTACGCGCCGCAGGCCTGGCAGGTGCTGCACAATCACGGCGTCGAAGACAATCCCGGGTTCGGCTTGGTGGTGCACCCGCCGGTCGGCAAGCAACTGATCGCCCTGGGCGAGGCGATCTTCGGATACAGCGGCATCGGCTGGCGGTTTACCGGCGCATTGCTCGGCGTGGTGATGGTGGCGCTGGTGATGCGGATCGTCCGGCGGATCAGCCGCTCGACGCTGGTCGGCGCGATCGCCGGCGTGCTGGTGATCTGCGACGGCGTCAGCTTTGTCGCTTCGCGGACCGCATTGCTCGACGGCATCCTCACGTTCTTCGTGGTCGCGGCGTTCGGGGCGCTGATCGTCGACCGTGACCAGGTTCGGCAGCGGATGCACATCGCGCTGTTGGAGGGCCGCAACGTCGAGACGGTGTGGGGTCCGCGGCTGGGCGTGCGGTGGTGGCGCTTCGGAGCCGGTGTCCTCCTCGGATTGGCTTGCGGCACAAAGTGGTCCGGCCTGTACTTCGTGCTGTT
The DNA here is from genome assembly GCA_035716165.1 of Mycobacterium sp. Classification (GTDB taxonomy): domain Bacteria; phylum Actinomycetota; class Actinomycetes; order Mycobacteriales; family Mycobacteriaceae; genus Mycobacterium. The sequence goes on from DASTKA010000602.1 coordinate 812, forward strand.
CTTCGGGGCGATGTCGCTGGCGTTCGACGTGACCGCGCGGCGCCAGTACCAGGTGACGCGGCCCTGGATGGGGACGCTGCGGCGCGACCTCCTCCCCACCGCGTACACGCTGGCCGTCATCCCGGTGTTGGTGTATCTGGCCAGCTACGCGCCGTGGTTCGCCTCCGAGACCGCCATCGACCGGCACGAGGTGGGCCAGACGATCGGGCCCCATTCGGTCGTGCCGCTGCCCGACGCCATCCGATCGCTGTGGCATTACACCGCCAAGGCGTTCCAATTCCATGCGAGCCTGACGAATTCCGCCGGCAACTACCACCCCTGGGAATCGAAACCGTGGAGCTGGCCGATGTCGCTGCGGCCGGTGCTGTACGCGATCGACGAGCAGAACGTCCCCGGCTGCGGCGCCCAATCGTGCGTCAAGGCCGAGATGCTGGTCGGCACTCCGGCGATGTGGTGGCTGGCGGTGCCGGTCTTGGTTTTCGCGCTGTGGCGCGCGCTCGTCCGCCGCGACTGGCGTTACGCCGCGGTGCTGGTCGGCTACTGCGCCGGCTGGCTGCCCTGGTTCGCCGACATCGATCGGCAGATGTACTTCTTCTATGCGGCGACCATGGCGCCGTTCCTGGTGATGGCCATCGCGCTGATCTGCGGCGACATTCTCTATACCCCCGGCGCCCCGCCCCGGCGGTTGCGCCTGCAGGCGAACTCGGAGCGACGAACGCTCGGGCTGATCGCCGTGTGCGCGTATGTGGCATTGGTGGTCACCAACTTCGCGTGGCTGTTCCCGGTACTCACCGGACTGCCGATTTCGCAGCAGACCTGGAACATGGAGATCTGGCTGCCCAGCTGGCGCTAGCCCTCTTCGCTCTTGCGCCGAGATTGCCGTGATGGCTGTGCTTCGAGCGCCAACCGCGACCCTGACGGCAATCTCGGTGACGTGTCAGTGCGGGCAAGCACTATGAGCGCATGGCGGGCGTCTTTCTCGGGAGCGATGCGCTAGCGCGCGGCGCGCTGACCCGCGGCCAACTGCGTTGGAACTATCGACGGATTCACCAAGATATCTATCTTCCTAAAGGCGCCTCGAGGTCGCTGCGGGACAACATCATCGGCGCGTGGCTATGGTCAGGCCGCCGGGGAGTCGTCGCGGGCCGCGCCGCTGCCGCCGTTCATGGGGCGAAATGGGTCGACGAGTTGACGCCGATAGAGATCATCGGGCCGTTCAACCATCCACCGCCCGGAATCATCGTTTGCCGTGAGCGACTCAGCGCTGACGAGGTCATCGACCTGTGCGGACTGCCAGTGACCAGTGCGGCCCGTACCGCGTTCGATCTGGCTCGGCACTTACCGCGGGAGTTAGCGGTTACCCATCTCGACGCGCTGTCCGCCGCGACGGGCGTCACGAGCGGCCTTGTCTCAGATGGACGGCGGCGCCCAATCGCCGAAAGAAAGCTGGCTGCGGCTCGTCCTCATGGACGCGGGGCTACCGCGGCCTGCTACGCAGATCCGGGTCACTGACGGTCGGCTCGTGGCTTATCTGGACATGGGTTGGGAACAGCCGATGGTGGCAGTCGAATATGACGGCGAACAACATCGCACCGACCGGAGCCAGTACGTGAAAGACATCAGGCGAGCCGAGATGGTCAGCCGACTCGGCTGGAACATGCTCCGGGTGATCAACGAGGACCGGCCGAACCTCATCGTCGAACGTGCGCGCGAAGCGCTGGCGCGCCGTTCGTCGCCGAGATTGCCATGATGGCTGCACTCCGCCCGCAACCGCGACCCTGGCGGCAATCTCGACGTATTACGGCAGCAGGTCGCGGGCGACGGGGCAGGACAGGCACCGGGGCCCGCCGCGGCCGGTGCCCAGCTCCGAGCCGGCGATGGTCAACACTTCGATGCCGGCGTCCTGCAGGCGAATGTTGGTCTGCGCATTGCGCTCATAGGCGACCACCACGCCGGGCGCCAGCGCGAGGGTGTTGTTGCCGTCGTCCCACTGCTCGCGTTCGGCCACGACGGGATCCAGGCCGGTATCGATGACTCGCAGCTTGTCGATTTCCATCGCCTTGGCCGCGGCCTCCAGGAATCGGGCCTCGTCGCTGATCGCGACTCCGTCGGGCGTGCGCTGGATGGTGAACGCCGACAACGAGTCGACGATGTTGGCATACATCACCACGGTGTCGGTGTCGACCATCGTGCACACCGTGTCCAGATGCATCTGGGCACGCCGCTGAGCGATCGGCACCGCCAGCACCGTGTTCGCCAGGTCG
>DASTKA010000603.1:0-2539 GCA_035716165.1 Mycobacterium sp.
AGCCGGGCGCGCCCGTCGTCGTACTCCCAGGTGAAGCGCGCTTCGCCGGCACTTGCGACCTCCCACGAGTAGGGCACGGGCACTTCCGTGTATTTGTCTCTCGTGGTCATGACTGCCTCTTTCCGCCCAATGTGACCAGTGGTCATATGACCCTTATCACATTGCACCGGATGCGGCCGCGCGTCAACCCCGACGGCCGGGCCCGCCAATGAAAACGCCCCCGGCGTGAACCGGGGGCGTTTCGACTAGCTACTTCTAGTGGTGGTGGTGACCGTGGCCGTGGTCATCGGATTCCTTGGCCGGCTTGTCGACGATCACCGTCTCGGTGGTGAGGACCATCCGGGCCACCGACGCCGCGTTGAGCACGGCCGAGCGGGTGACCTTGACCGGGTCGATGACGCCGTCGGCGATCAGGTCGCCGTAGGTCAGCTTGTCCGCGTTCAGCCCGTGCCCGGTGGGCAGCTCGGTCACCTTGTGCACCGCGACCGCTCCGTCGAGGCCGGCGTTGGTGGCGATCCAGTACAGCGGCGCCGCCAGTGCCTCGGAGAAGACGTCGACGCCCAGTGCCTGATCGCCGGCCAGTGAGCTGCGCAGCGTCTCCAGCGCCTTGCGGGTCTGCAGCAGCGCCGAGCCGCCGCCCGCGACGATGCCCTCCTCGACCGCGGCCTTGGCCGCCGCGACGGCATCCTCGACGCTTTCCTTGCGTTCCTTGAGCGCGGTCTCGGTGGCGGCACCGACCTGAATCACGGCCACGCCGCCGGCCAGTTTGGCCAGCCGCTCCTGCAGCTTCTCGCGGTCCCAGTCGGAGTCGCTCGCCTCGATCTCGGCGCGCAGCTGCTTGATGCGGTTGGCCACCGCATCTTTGGGACCGCCGCCGTCGATGATGACGGTGTCGTCCTTGCTCACCACCACGCGGCGAGCCGAGCCCAGCACGTCCGTGCCGACCTCGCGCAGCAGCAGGCCTGCGTCGGGATTGATCACCTGGCCGCCGGTCACGACCGCCAGATCCTCGAGGAAGGCCTTGCGGCGGTCGCCGAAGAACGGCGCCTTGACCGCGACGGCCTTGAGCGTCTTGCGGATCGAGTTGACGACCAGGGTCGCCAGCGCCTCGCCCTCGATGTCCTCGGCGATGATGAGCAGCGGCTTGCCCGATTCGGCAACCTTCTCCAGCATCGGCAGCAGGTCGGGCAGCGAGCTGATCTTGTCCTGGTGCAAAAGGATCGCCGGGTCGTCCAGTACGGCCTGCTGGGAGTCGAAGTCGGTCACGAAATACGCCGACAGGAAGCCCTTGTCGAAACCGACACCCTCGGTGAACTCGAGTTCGGTGCTCAGCGTCGAGGATTCTTCGACGCTCACCACGCCGTCAACGCCGACCTTGGTCATCGCCTCGCCGACCAGCTCACCCAACAGCTGATCGCGCGACGACACCGTCGCCACCTGCGCGATGGCGTCCTTGCCCGAAACCGGGGTGGCCGACGCCAGCAGCGCTTCGGACACGGCGTCGGCGGCCTTGCTGATGCCGGCGCCGAGTTCGATGGGGTTGGCGCCGGCCGCGACCAGTCGCAGGCCGCCCTTGACGAGTGCCTGCGCCAGGACGGTCGCCGTCGTGGTGCCGTCGCCGGCGACGTCGTTGGTCTTGGTCGCCACCGACTTCACCAGCTGGGCGCCCAGGTTCTCGAACGGGTCTTCCAGGTCGATCTCGCGTGCGACGGTCACACCGTCGTTGGTGACGGTCGGACCGCCGAATGCCTTGGCCAGCACCACATGCCGGCCGCGCGGCCCGAGGGTCACCCGCACCGCGTCGGCGAGCGTGTTCACGCCCGCCTCGATGGCGCGACGCGCTGTCTCGTCGTACTCAATGATCTTGCTCATCAGGCTCCTTCACCCAAACGCATGCCGCCCCGGAAATCACCCGCGCATGACGCGGGGATCGCCGGGGCGGAACACGGTTCTTACTTGGAGACGACAGCCAGCACGTCGCGTGCCGACAGGATCAGGTACTCCTCGCCGCCGTACTTGATCTCGGTGCCGCCGTACTTGCTGTAGATGACGGTGTCGCCTTCCGAGACGTCCAGCGGGATGCGCTTCGCGCCGTCTTCGTCCCACCGGCCGGGGCCGACTGCGACGACGGTGCCTTCCTGCGGCTTCTCCTTGGCGGTGTCAGGAATGACCAGACCAGACGCGGTCGTGGTCTCGGCCTCGTTGGCCTGCACGAGAATCTTGTCCTCGAGTGGCTTGATCTTCACCTTCGCCACGATGGGAGCCCTCCAGTGTTTGGGTCGGGTCCGGGAGTCCCCGGACCGAAGTTGACGGCCGGTACGGGTAGACCCCGTACCTTCCGAGTTACCAGGTGTTCGGCATCCGTCCGTGCCCGAGCGCCGTCGTCGCGGGTGCCGACACAGGGCTTGGCCGATTGCCACCTAGCACTCTATACATGCGAGTGCTAGCACTCAAGGGCCCCCTGCTGCTTCTCCAGTGTTGGTGCGTCCGCGGTCAGCGAACATCAGCTCACCTGCCCTTTTACCACCGGCAGCCCCGG
>DASTKA010000604.1:0-4254 GCA_035716165.1 Mycobacterium sp.
AGCACGTCACCCAGCGAGTGCGCCTGGTCGGTCGAGACGACAAGCACCCGCTGCCCGGCGCTTGCGGCACCGACGGCGGTGGCGCAAGCCAGGGTGGATTTCCCTACCCCGCCTTTGCCGACGAAAAGGCTGATCCGGGCCGGGGCAGGCGCTCGGAATTCACTCAGCCTCGACTCGTTTCTTCAGATCTTTCAGCGCGGTGTCGGTCAACCGGCGCTCGGCCTTGCGCTTGAGCAGGCCGATCATCGGCATGGCCAGGTCGACGGAGAGTTCGTAGGTGACTTCGGTGCCAGACCCCTTGCCCGCCAACCGATACGAGCCTTCAAGGGAACGCAGCAGCGAGCTCGACACCAGCGTCCAGCTCACGGACTGGCGATCCTTGGGCCACTCATAGGACATCACCATCGTGTCCTTGATCACCGTGGCGTCCATGACGATCCGCGCAATCTTGGGGTAGCCGTCGGCGTCGGTCTCCTGGACCTCGGCTTCCTTGTACTCCGAGATCCACTGCGGGTAGGAATCGATATCGGCGATGACCCGCATCACGGTGGCCGGGTCGGCTTCGATGTAGATGGTTTGCGTCGTCTTCTCCGCCACCTGGTTGCTGCCCTCTCTCCCGCCACCGGATCGACCGCTGTCGAATGTGGGGACCCCGCCGGGTCTCGGTCCGACACGGTACTCCCTGCGCGGACCTGACCCGGCTAAACTACCGGAGAAACCCCGACCGGACGTGACCGTTCCAGTGTCATCTTGACCTCGAAGGCCATTTTCTTGCCCGCCACCCGACGGCGGTGCGTCATCTTCGCCAAGTTCAGCTTCGCCAGCTGCCAGGCCGCCATGCCGGTCGGCTCTGCGTGCAGGAAGTAGTGCAGCACGACGCCGTCCAGCGACGGTTCCAGCCAGATCTCCATGGTCCCTGTCAACGCGCCCGTGACCGACCACCGGATGCCCTTTTCCCCGCGATTCTCGACGACCTGCAGCCGCAGGTCGGGCCACCAGCGCCGCCAGTTCGACCGATCGGCGACCGCGGAGCCCACCCGTGCGCCGTCCGCGGCGACAAACGTCTCGTCCGCGATCTGGATGCTGTTCATGATCACAGCTTCACACACCGGCCCGCGGCGCCCCGCCGAGGTCGGACCGGACGTCACGGCGGGCAATCACCGTCCCGGGCTGACCCACTCTGGCAGTGCTGGGCCAACGCGCGGATTAGGCTGGTCGACAGCAACCCGCTACCGGGAATCTCCACGAGGTCAATCGAGGTCACAAGAGTGCGTGAGTACAGCGTCCCCGCCCGCTTCTCCGTCGGGGAAAACGACAACATCGCGGCGATGGTCTTCGAACACGAGCGCGACGACCCCGACTTCGTCATCTACCAACGTCAAGTAGACGGCGAGTGGACCGACGTCACCTGCGCTGAGGCGGCGGAGCAGATCCGCTCGGCCGCACTGGGATTGATCTCGCTGGGGGTACAGGCCGGCGACCGGGTGTCCATCTTCTCGGCGACCCGCTATGAATGGGCGATCCTCGATCTGGCCATCCTGTCGGTGGGCGCGGTCACCGTGCCGATCTATGAGACGTCGTCGGCCGAGCAGGTCCGCTGGGTGCTGCAGGACTCCGAGGCGGTGCTGGCATTCGCCGAAACCGACGAACACGCCGCCATGGTCACCGAGCTGACCGCCGAGCTGCCCGCGTTGCGCCGGGTGCTGCACATCAACGGATCGGGCCCCAAGGCGCTCGACCAGCTCGTGGAGGCCGGCGCTTCGGTGGAACCGGCCGAGCTGACGGCGCGCCTGGAGGCGCTGCGGTCCAAGGATCCGGCGACACTCATCTATACCTCGGGCACCACCGGCCGGCCGAAGGGTTGCCAACTCACGCACTCGAATCTGCTGTACGAGACCCGCGGCGCGAAGGAGAGCCTGCCGACGCTGCTCGACGAGGGACAGCGGCTGCTGGTCTTCCTGCCGCTGGCTCACGTGCTGGCCCGCTCCCTGACGTTGTCTGCGTTCGCCAACAAGGTCACCGTCGGATTCACCAGCGACATCAAGAACCTGCTGCCGCTCTTTGCGGTGTTCAAACCGACCGTGGTGGTGTCGGTCCCGCGGGTGTTCGAGAAGGTTTACAACACCGCCGAGCAGAACGCCTCGAACGACGGCAAGGGCAAGATCTTCGCGACGGCCGTCCAAACCGCCGTCGACTGGAGCGAGGCGCAGGACGGCCGCCGCCGCGGCCCGGTGTTGCGCGCCAAGCACGCGCTGTTCGACCGGCTGGTGTACAACAAACTGCGCGCGGCGCTGGGCGGCGACTGCCACGCGGCTGTCTCCGGCGGCGCGCCGCTGGGTTCGCGACTCGGGCACTTCTACCGCGGCGTGGGTCTGACCATCCACGAGGGATATGGCCTGACCGAGACCAGCTCGGCGATCACCGTCAACCAGGTCGGCAACGTCAAGATCGGCACCGTCGGAACCTTGGTGCCGGGCAACAGCATGCGCATCGCCGAGGACGGTGAACTGTTGGTGCGCGGCGGCGTGGTGTTCAGCGGCTACTGGCACAACGAGCAGGCCACCGACGACGCCTTCGCCGATGGCTGGTTCAGGACCGGCGACCTGGGCGCGCTCGACGAAGACGGCTTCTTGAAGATCACCGGGCGCAAGAAGGAGATCATCGTGACGGCGGGCGGCAAGAACGTCGCGCCGGCCGTCCTGGAGGACCGGCTGCGGGCGCACCCGTTGATCAGTCAGGCGATGGTCGTCGGGGACAACAAGCCGTTCATCGGCGCGCTGATCACCATCGACCCGGAAGCCTTCGACGGCTGGAAGCAGCGCAACCAGAAGGGCGCCGGCGCTTCGGTGGGCGAGCTGGCCACCGACCCCGACCTGGTCGCCGAGGTGGACGCGGCCATCAAGGACGCCAATCAGGCTGTCTCGCACGCGGAATCGATTCGCAAGTTCCGGATCCTCCCGGTCGATTTCACCGAGGACACCGGCGAACTGACACCGACGATGAAGGTCAAGCGCAACGTGGTGGCGGAGAAGTTCGCCTCGGACATCGAGGCCATCTACGAGAAGGACTAACCGCGCGACGCCGTTCAGCCGAGCAGGGCGCCCAGCCGCGCCGCCAGGGTGTCCCAGCGCCACTGGGCCGTCACCCATTCGCGTCCGGCCGCGCCCATCGCGGCGGCCCGGTCGCGATCGGTCAGCAATTCGGTGACGGCGTCGGCGATCTCGGCCACCCCGCAGCCGTCGACGACCAGCCCGGTCTTGTTGTGCCGCACCGTTTCTGGGGCTCCTCCAGATTTTCCGGCGATGACGGGCACGCCGGTTGCCGAGGCCTCGAGGAACACGATGCCCAAGCCCTCGACGTCCAGCCCGGCGCCGCGGGTGCGGCAGGGCATCGCGAACACGTCCGCCAGCGCGTGATGCGTGGGCAGCTCCGCGGCCGGTACACCGCCGGTGAAGGTCACGTCGTCGGCCACCCCGCACTCGCGGGCCAGTGCGCGCAGCGAGTCCTGGTAGGGGCCGCCGCCGACGATGACCAGGGCGGCGCCCTCGACACGTCGCCGGATCGACGGCAGGGCCTTGATGAGCATGTCCTGGCCTTTGCGCGGCACCAGCCGGGACACGCACACCACGGTGGGCCGCTCACCCAACCCGTAACGCGCACGCAGCTCGGCCCGGCCCGCCGGATCGGGCCGGAACCGGTCGGTGTCCACTCCCGACGGCAGGTATTCCAGCGACGCCTTGGGCCCGAACGCCGGCGCGAACCGGGACCGGGTGTAGCGGCTGACAAACGTGACGACGTCGGTCTCGTCGCCGATGCGGCGCAACACCGAACGCGCGACCGGAAGCATCGACCACCCGACCTCGTGGCCGTGCGTGCTGGCCAGCACCCGCCTCGCCCCGGCGCCGCGGGCGCGCTGGGCCAGTAGCGCCAGCGGTGCGGCCGCGCCGAACCAGACCGTGTCGATGCCACAATCGGCGATCAGCCGCCGCATCCGGGCATCGACCGCGGGGCCGGGCAGCATCAGCGTGCCCGGGTGGCGCACCACCCGATACCCGGCGGCCCGGTCGTAGGCCTCGGCCCCCTTCCATTGCGGCGCGTACACCGTCACCGAGTGCGGCCCGGCGCCGGCCAGCCGGCCGACGAACTCGCCGAGATACGACTGGATGCCGCCCGGGCGGGGCGGAAAGTCGTTGGTTACCAGCAGGACCCGGCTCACGTGGGTCAGGCTAGCTTGGCGACGAAGCGTGCCGTGCA
>DASTKA010000605.1:0-4159 GCA_035716165.1 Mycobacterium sp.
TGAGGCTGCCGACGTCTGCGACGGCCCAGGTGCCGTCGTCGCCCTGGCGAAACTCGGCGTGGCGGCGGCTGACGGTGATGTCGTCGAGCAAGATATCGCTGTCGGGATGGCGTCCCGCCGAGGTGACCGGCTGGTCGAGCAAGAAGCGAGAACCGGCGTTGGGGCCGCGCTTGACCACCAGCAGCGCCGATCCGCTCGGTAACACTCCGACGGCTTCCGCCGCGGAGGTAGCGGTCGAACCGTCATCCCCCTCGTCAAGGAAGTCGGCGCCGTGATCAATAGTGGTCTCGCCCACTGCTTGAGTGAGGTTTAGGTCGTCGTCGTCGCGGTTCACGTGCTGCTTTCACCGCCCGCTAGTCTGGCTTGGTTTTATCGGAGTACCCAGGTTGCGGCGGCCTTATGCTGCTAGACCGCCTAACGGTCACCCCCGTGCGGGAATTTTCGCAATTCCCGGTGTGAGTAAGCGCGGAAGCGTTTAGGCTCCCATCGACGAATCGGGACCGTCAACACGCACCACCGCCACCAAAAGGGGAGGTTGGGGAGCTTGTTGCGCCCCTCTGACTCCGTCGCCGCAGCCATAGTCCCTGGTGTCTCATGACCGCCGCGTCGTTAAGGGAAGATCTCTACAAGTTCGCCGTCGAGCTGCGCCGGTTGGCCTACACCATGCCCGGCGGGCATGAGGACCGGCTCATCCACCTCAGTGAGCGGATGGTTCGCCGGGCCGGCGAAATGGCTGCCGAATGAACACCGAAGGCTAGTCGGCCAGCCTGACCGATGGCGGCCCCGTGACCGCTGAAACCACGGTGGCGCAAGGGATTACAAAGCCGGATCTTGGCAACTGCCTAATCGCGCTCGGGCGGCTTCGTCGCGTACACCCACGACAGGAATCGCGCCACCGCCTCCGCGGACCGATGCGCCCGCGGGGAGCTGAAGATGTCGAAACCGTGTTGGGCGTGCGGTAATTCGGCGTAGGCGACCGGGTTCTTGGATACCGCACGCAGTTCCTCGACGAACTCTTCGGCCTCGCCGACCGGGATGAGCGAATCGTCGTGGCCGTGCAGGACGAAGAACGGCGGTGCGTCGGCGCGCAGCCGGCGGATAGGTGAGGCATCGACGTAGATGTCGCGGTGGGTGGCGAATTTCTTTTTGACGACGAATTTTTGGAGCAGGTCCACGAATTCGCGCCGGCCCTCGCCCTCGGTGGAGAACCAGTCGTAGCGCCCGTACACCGGTACGGCGGCCACCACCGAGGTGTCGGCGTCCTCGAAGCCGGGCTGGAACGTCGGGTCGTTGGGAGTCAGCGCCGCCAGTGAACACAGGTGGCCGCCCGCGGATCCGCCGGTGATCGCCACGAAGTCGGGATCGCCGCCGTAGCGGGAGATGTTCTCCTTGACCCAGGCCAGTGCCCGTTTGACGTCGACGATGTGGTCGGGCCAGGTGTGCCGCGGCGACACCCGGTAGCCGATCGACACGCACACCCATCCGCGCGCGGCCAGATGGCTCATCAGCGGATAGGCCTGGGGGCGGCGCATGCCGATCATCCAGGCGCCGCCGGGCACCTGCAGCAGCACCGGCGCCTTGCCGTCGCGCGGCAGATCGTGGCGGCGCCAGATGTCGGCGAGGTTGGCGCGGCCGTGCGGACCGTAGGACACCACGTTGGTCTTCTCGACGTAGCGGCGGCGCGCCACGGTGTTGCCCAAGGGCAGGGAGCGCCGGCCGCTGCGCCTCGGTTCCGTCTGGGGCAGCTTGTTCAGCGCCTCTTCGTAGTCGTCACCGAGTTGGTCACGCAGCCCGGCCTCCAGCACCGGCCCGGGGGTGGTGACGCCGCGGTACTTGATCACGCCGAGGATGGCCCAGGACGCCGCCGTCAGGGCCAGCGCGGCCTTTCCGCGCCGTCCCGCGAAGTCGCCGCGGCGGCCCCGCCGCAGCGCGTCGAGCAGCGAGGCGGAGAAGTACACACCGGGCACCTCAGAGGCCGGCCAGCCGAACCAGAAGACCAGCACGGTGGTGTAGCCCTTGCGGGCCAGCGGGCGTAACCCGTTGGCGGCGTTGGCCAATTCGAGTGCGGCCCGCGCCAGCGGCCGGGGTTTCCGCAGGGCCGGGGCGAGCCGCATCAGCCGTTCACCCGCGCTTGCAGATCCGCGCGCTGGATCTTGCCCGTGCTGCCGCGCGGAAGTTCGTCCAGCACGGTGATCTCGCGGGGAATCTTGTAGTTGGCCAGGTTCTCCCGCACGTGCTGCTTGAGCGCCTCGGGAGCGGCTCCCGCGTCGAGGGCGGCGCCGGGCTCCAGCACCACGAAGGCAGCCAGCCGCTGCCCGTACTGCTCGTCGTCCACGCCGATCACTGCCGCCTCCGCCACGTCCGGATGTGCCGCCAGGGTCTTCTCCACTTCTATCGGGTAGACGTTCTCGCCGCCGGAGACGATCATCTCGTCGTCGCGGCCGACCACGAACAGGCGCCCCGCCTCGTCGAGGTATCCCACGTCACCCGAGGACATGAATCCGGCGTGAAAGTCCTTGTTACTGCCGGAGGTGTAGCCCTCGAACTGGGTGTTGTTGCGCACGTAGATGCTGCCGACCTCACCGGTGGGCAGCTCGTTGAATTCCGGGTCCAGGATGCGGATTTCGGTTCCCCCGGCGGGCCGCCCCGCGGTGTCGGGTGCCGCCCGCAGGTCCTGTGGAGTGGCGGTCGCGATCATGCCGGCTTCGGTGGCGTTGTAGTTGTTGTAGATCACGTCACCGAACGCGTCCATGAACGCGATGACGACGTCGGGTCGCATCCGTGAGCCCGACGCCGCGGCGAATCTCAAGGAGCGGCCGCTGTAGCGGCGCCGCACCTCGGCGGGCAGCTCCATGATGCGGTCGAACATCACCGGTACCACGGCCAGCCCGGTGGCCTTGTGGCGGTCGATGAGATCCAGCGTCGCCTCGGGGTCGAACTTGCGGCGCGTGATCACCGTGCAGGCCATGGACGCCGCGAAGATCAGCTGGGAGAAACCCCAGGCGTGGAACATCGGCGCCACGATCACGATGTTCTCCTCGGCCCGCCACGGCGTGCGGTCCAAAATCGCCTTGAGGGTGCCGATTCCGGCGTTGCCACCGGTTTGGTTTGCGCCCTTGGGTGTTCCCGTGGTTCCGGAGGTCAGCAGGATCATCCTGCCCTTGCGGCCGCCGCGCCGGGGCTGTTGCCCTGCGTGCTCGGTGATCAGCTTCTCGACGGTGCGTTCGTGTTCCCCGTCGGTCCAGGCCACGATGCGGCTGGCGTCCGGCTTGTCGGCCAGCGCGCGGTCCACCGTCGGGGTGAATTCCTCGTCGTACACCACGGCGTCCACGCCCTCGCGGTTGACCACCTCGGCCAGCGCGGGCCCCGCGAACGACGTGTTGAGCAGCACGACGTCGGAGCCGATCCGGTTGACGGCCACCACCGCCTCGACGAAGCCCCGGTGGTTGCGGCACATGATGCCCACGACCTTCGGCTGACCCGTGGGCAAGTGTTGCAGCGCGGCGCCGAACGCGTTGATGCGTTCGTCGAGCTCTCGCCAGGTCAGTGTGCCGAGTTCGTCGATGAGCCCGGGACGGTCCGGGCAGCGCTGCGCCGCACTGGCGAATCCCACGGTCATGCCCATGCCCTCGCGGCGCATGGCCGCGGCCATCTTGAGGTAGCGGTCGGGCCGCATCGGCGCGATCATGCCGGCGCGGCTCAGTGTGGTGACCAGTCCGAGGGTCTGGCTCAACGGATTCGGCATCGCTCAGCCCAGGATCGGGAAGCGGCGCTTGGCGGCGAGGTCGGTCAGGGCCTTCTGCATCACCGACCGCACGTACTCGTCGACCTCGTCGACGTCGGGGTCGTCGCCGAACCGCTTGGCGATGTCGATGGGTTCCAGCACCTGGGTCACGATCTTGGTGGGCAGCGGCAGGTTCGGCGGGATGACCGCGCTCAGGCCGAAGGGGAAGCCGAACGACAACGGCAGAATCGCGCTTCGCAGCAAGCGTTTGATGCCCAGCCGCTCGGCCAGCCAGGTGCCGCGGGTCAGATACAGCTGGGTCTCCTGGCCGCCGATGGACACCGCCGGCACGATCGGGACGCCTGCCTCGATCGCCGTGCGGACGTAGCCCTTGCGGCCGTTGAAGTCGATGACGTTCTCCGAGAGGGTGGGCCG
>DASTKA010000606.1:0-3283 GCA_035716165.1 Mycobacterium sp.
ATTGATTGCTCGATCGTCTTGGTCCGCCATCGGTTGGCCATGCATTCGCCCTTTCCCAACGCAGCATTGGTCCGTCACAGTACTGGGTACTCTCGGCAAATGCCGGATAGCAGAGCAACGGCCAGGGATCATGCCGTGGTCATCGGAGGGAGCATCGCCGGTCTTTGCGCCGCTCGGGTGCTTTCGGATTCGTATTCGCGGGTGACGGTGTACGAGCGCGACGAGTTGCCGGCCGAACCGGCGAACCGTGCGACGGTTCCCCAGGACCGGCACCTGCACATGCTGATGGCGCGCGGGGCGATGGAATTCGAGGACCTCTTCCCCGGCCTGCTGGACGACATGGTGAGCGCCGGCGTGCCCAAACTGGAGAACCGGCCCGACTGCATCCACCTGGGTGCGGCCGGCCACGTGCTGGGCACCGGCCACACGCTGCGCGACGAGTTCACCGCCTACGTGCCCAGCCGTCCGCATCTGGAGTGGCAGTTAAGAAAGCGGGTCCGCGACCTCGACAACGTCACCGTGGCGCGGCGCTCGGTGGCCGAACCGCGGTTCGACCGCGCGGGACAACGGGTGACGGGCGTGCTGCTGGATCCGGCCGACCCCGAAAGCAAGGACCCCGAATTCGTCGCCGCGGATCTGGTTGTCGACGCGGCGGGCCGCGGCACCCGGCTGCCGGTGTGGCTGGCGGAATGGGGATTCGAGCGCCCGGTCGAACAGGAGCTGGACATCGGCATTCATTACGCCACCCAGCGGTTCCGCATCCCCGACGGGCTGATCGCGGAGAAGGTCGTGGTCGCCGGCGCCTCGCATGACATGTCGTTGGGGCTGGGCATGCTCTGCTACGAGGACGGCAGCTGGGTCCTCACCACCTTCGGCGTGGCCAACGCGAAGCCGCCGCGGACCTTCCCCGAGATGCTCGGGCTGGCACAGCGGCTGCTTCCGGAGCACTTCAATGCGGCGCTGACGAGGGCAGAGCCGCTGGGCGAGCCGGCATTTCACGCCTTCCCGGCCAGCAAGTGGCGCCGCTACGACAAGCTGGAGCGCCTGCCGGCCGGCATCCTTCCCTTCGGCGACGCGGTGGCCAGCTTCAATCCCACCTTCGGGCAGGGCATGACGATGACCTCGCTGCAGGCCGGGCATCTGCGCCGCGCCCTGCGGTTCCCGGACGACCAAGTCGCCGCGGAGCTGAATCGGGCCACCGCCAAGAGCACCTTCCCGGTGTGGACGATGAACGCCATCGGCGACGTCACGTTTCACCACGCCGGCAGCAAGGACCCCATCCCCTGGTGGTGGCGGCCCACAGGTGCGCTGTTCGATCAATTCCTAGGCGCCGCCGAGACCGAACCCGTTCTGGCGGAGTGGTTTTTGCGGCGGTTCTCGCTGCTCGACAGCCTCTATATGGTTCCGCCGCCGCGAATCGTCGGCCGCACGATGGCGCACAACATGCGGCTCTGGCTGCGCGACCGGCGCGAAACCGCCAAGCGGCACGTGGCGATCGCAAGCACGGCGGAGCCGGGCGCTGCGGGTCGCCACCATCAGGTCTAGCCTCACAGCCCAACCGTCGCCCTGAACAGCTTGGTGGGTTCGTGCGCGACCAGCCGGATCGGGGCGTCGTCGGCCGCCACCCACGCGGCCATCCCCCGCTTCAGCGTCAGCGAGCCGGATTTGCCATGAACCGTCGTGCAACCCTGGCTGCACAACAGGATCTGCGGGCCGTCGTGGCTGCACGTCGCGTCCACCTCGTGGCCGACGTACTCGTCGTCGAGCTCGAGCAGCGCGACGGCGAACTCGTCGGTCGGCGTCTCATAGATCAGGCCGAGGCCCTCGCGGCGGATGCGCGGCCGCAGCTGCTCCTCGGTGGTGGGCGCGAAATCCAGCACGCGGAGCAGCTCGGGCACGTCGACGTGCTTGGGGGTCAGGCCGCCGCGTAACACGTTGTCCGAGTTGGCCATCACCTCCACCGCGAACCCGCGCAGGTAGGTGTGCAGGTTGCCGGCCGAGACGAAGATGGCCTCGCCCGGGGCCAACGTGATGCGGTTCAGCAACAGCGCCGCCAGCACACCGGCGTCGCCGGGATAGCGTTCGCCGAGCTCGAGCACGGTCTTGGCCTCGGCCGCGAATTGGGTTGCGCCCGAGCTGAGGTACGCGATGGCGCCGTCCAGCACGGCGGTCACCAGCACGTCGATGTCGGGCTGCGGCGCGGTGATCCAGGTGGTGAACAGCGCGCGCAGACCGTCGGCGTCGGACTGGTCGTTCAGCAGGTCGATGAAGGGGTCCAGGTCGGACACGGCCAGGGCCCGCAACAGCTCGACGGTGCGCGAGGCCTGGCGGAATCCGGCCAGCGCCTCGAACGGGTGCAGCGCCACCAGCAGCTCGGGCTTGTGCGACGTGTCGCGATAGTTGCGCACCGGCGAGGTCAGCGGAATGCCGACCCGCTCCTCGCGCAGGTAACCCTCGGCCGCCTGGGCGGCACTCGGGTGCGCCTGCAGGGACAGCGGCTCGTCGGCGGCCAGCACCTTGACCAGGAACGGCAGCACGTCGCCGAAGCGCGCCCGCGACACCGGCCCGAGCTGTCCCTCCGGATCGTCGACAAGTGCGTCGAGCAACGTGATTTCGCCGTTGTCCGTCTCCAGCCAGGCCGGGTCGCCCGGGTGGGCCCCGAACCAGAGCTCGGCCTCAGGGTGCGCCGCCGGCACCGGGCGCTCGGTGAATTCGGCGATGGCGGTACGCGAACCCCAGGCGTACGTTCTCAAGGCCCCGCGAAGCAGTTCCACTGTTGTATCTATCCCCGCACCAGTCGCATATAAACCGCGGCCATCTCCAGCCGGACGGCCAATACTGCCAGTTGCTGCTCGGGGCTACCGGGGCCACCCAGCGCCGGTGAAACGCCGTAGCCGGCCGAGCCGCCCGGCCCGTCGGGCACGTCCTCGGCGGCGAGCAGATACACGTTGTCCAGCCCGGCGGTCCGCGCGGCGACCCCCGCCTGCTCGGCCGCCAGCACGACGGCCAGCACCCGCAGCCGCTGCGGCAGCGGCCCGTCGATCTCCTCGTCGTGAAACAGTGCGGCGTCGGGATCCTCGAACCCGTCCGACGCCGCAGCGCGCAGGGCGACCAGCGCGTCCGCCAACCCGGTGGCCGGGGTCACCTGGTTCGCGACCCGCAACAGCACCGAGCTGCCGTGCCGGGCCAGCGCCAGCGTGGCGGCGCCGTCGCCCGCCAGCGCCACCTGACGCTCGCCGACCCGCGCGGCCAGCAGCTTGGCCGGGTTGGTGAACAGCTCGCG
>DASTKA010000607.1:0-2736 GCA_035716165.1 Mycobacterium sp.
CCGGTGAGTTCCGCGACGGTCACCGAGTCGCTGTCGCCGCGCCGACGGCGGCGCCGCCGCGTTACCGCCGGGGCGCCGATGGTTCCGTTTCTGGCCAGCAATTCGGCCACCGAGATCGGCCGCGTGCCCGGGCCCTCGGTCTCGGAGTTCGGTCCGGTCATGGTTTGTCGCCTCTCGATCGGTTCTGATTCCGATCAACTGCCTGACCTCCAGCATCGCGCACCGACGGCTCCATGAGGGCCGATCCGTCGGCTTCGCTGTCGAGTTTGCGCAAGATGAGACCTTCCCGTAATGCCCACGGGCAGATATCCAGCGATTCGATCGACAGCGCTCGCATGCTTGCCTCCGCCACCAGAGCACCCGCAACGATCTGCGGTGCCCGCTCGGCGCTCACTCCTTCCAGTTCTGCCCGGTCAGCGGTCGTCATCCTAGAGATGAAAGATATGAGTTGCCTGAGGCCGTTCGTCGTAAGCGTCCTCTTGACCCTCGGTCCGGCGCCCGACGGCGCCGCGCCGGTGAGCCGGGCCAGGGAGCGGAAAGTCTTCGATGTCGCCACGGTCAGGTCCGGATTACCCGCCTCGAGGATTTTCACGCTGGCTTCGGAGAGTTCGGCGTCCAGCCAATCCCGCAGCATCGCCACCCGGCGCCGGCCGGGCGGGTCGTCGGGCAGCCACTCGCGGGTCAGCCGCCCGGCGCCCAGGGGCAGTGACAACGCGACCTCGGGTTCTTCGTCCACGCCGCTGGACATCTCCAGCGAGCCGCCGCCGATGTCGAGGTTGATGATGCGGCCCGCGCTCCACCCGTACCATCGCCGCACCGCCAGGAAGGTCAGCCGCGACTCGTCGACCCCCGTCAGCACCCGCAACTCGACGCCGGTCTCCTTGCGCACGCGGCTCAGCACGTCGTCGGAGTTGCCGGCGTCGCGGACCGCGGACGTGGCGAAGGCCATCATCTCCGCGCAGCCGGAACTTTCGGCGATCTTGGCGAACTCGTCGATCGTGGAGATCAGCTTCTCGGCACCGCGTTTGGTGATCTTGCCGGCGCTGTCGGTGGCCTCGGCCAGCCGCAGCGTGGCTTTCGTCGAACTCATCGGCGTCGGGTGCCCGCCCCGGTGGGCATCTACCACCAGCAGATGCACCGTGTTGCTACCCACGTCGAGAACGCCCAATCGCACGTAAACAAACTAACGAAGCCACGTAAGCGGCGCTTTGCGCGACCCGGTTAAGCCACCGTGAGCGCGGCCATACGGGGCCCGAGTGTCAGCGGTTCGACCGCGCGGAACCGTGGTCTAACGTGGACTGCGTGGCGAACTCGCACCCAGAACCCGGACAAGAGGTCGAGCTGGATTTCGCCCGCGAATGGGTGGAGTTCTACGACCCCGACAACCCCGCGCACCTGATCGCGGCCGACATGACCTGGCTGCTCTCCCGGTGGGCGTGTGTGTTCGGCACTCCGGCCTGCCGGGGCACGGTGGCGGGCCGCCCGGATGACGGGTGTTGCTCGCACGGTGCGTTCCTGTCCGACGACGACGACCGCGCCCGCCTGGACGATGCGGTGAAGAAGCTGACCGCCGCCGACTGGCAGTTTCGCGAAAAAGGCTTGGGCCGCAAGGGTTATCTGGAACTCGACGAGCACGACGACCAACCGCAGTACCGCACCCGCAAACACAAGGACGCCTGCATCTTCCTGAACCGGCCGGGCTTCGCGGGCGGTGTCGGCTGCGCCCTGCACAGCAAGGCCCTCAAGCTGGGCGTGCCGCCGCTGACCATGAAGCCCGACGTCTGCTGGCAGCTGCCGATCCGGCGCAGCCAGGAGTGGGTGACCCGGCCCGACGGCACCGAGATCCTCAAGACCTGGGTCACCGAATACGACCGCCGCGGTTGGGGTTCCGGCGGCGCCGACCTGCACTGGTACTGCACCGGCGATCCGGCCGCCCATGTCGGCGCCAAGCAGGTGTGGGAAAGCCTGGCCGACGAGCTCACCGAGCTGCTGGGCGCGAAGGCCTACTCGGAGCTGGCCGCAATGTGCAAGCGCCGCAGCAAGTTAGGGCTCATCGCGGTGCACCCGGCCACTCGCATCGCCGAGTAGCCGCGCCGACGTCAGGCCGCGGGCAGTGGACGACGAAAAGCGATCGGCCGCCGCTCCTCGATGGCGCGGCAAGGCAGGGCGCCTCGAAGTCTGGTACGCCACCCTCTCCGACCCGCGGACCCGAGCGGGGCTGTGGATCCATTGCGAGACGGTGGCTCCCCTGCGGGGCGCTCCCTACGCGCACGGCTGGGTCACCCGATTCCCACCCGAGGGGTCACCCCACACCGAACGATTCGGTCCCGAGCCCGCACAGCCCGCGGCCGGCGCCGACTGGTTCAACGCGGCAGGGGTTCGAGTGGCCGACGGGCGGCTGGCCGGAGCGGCCGGATCGCTGCACTGGGACCTGTCCTGGACGGACACCGCTCGCCCACTGTGGACCTTCCCCCGCCCGGCGTGGGAGCGCGAGCTGTTGCCCGGCGCGCAGGTCGTCATCGCCCCCACCGCCGATTTCACCGGCTCATTGACCGTCGGCGACACCGTCGCGCCCATCGTGGGATGGCGCGGCGGCGTGGCCCACATCTACGGACACGGCAACGCCAGACGCTGGGGGTGGATCCACGCCGACCTCGGCGGCGGCGACGTCCTGGAGGTGGTCACGGCCGTGTCACACAAGCCGGGGCTGCGCAAGCTCGCACCGCTGGCTTTCGT
>DASTKA010000608.1:0-3508 GCA_035716165.1 Mycobacterium sp.
ATCGGGATGTTCACCATGGTGGCGGGCGCGCTCACGTTGGGTCCGGCCGTCATCACTTTGGGCAGCCGGTTCGGCCTGCTCGATCCCAAACGGAAAATCAAGACGCGAGGCTGGCGGCGGGTGGGAACCGCCGTCGTGCGATGGCCCGCGCCGATACTCGCGGCGAGCTGTGCGACCGCTCTGGTCGGGCTGCTGGCCCTGCCGTCGTTCACGACGAGCTACAACGACCGCAACTACCTACCCGCGATCACGCCGTCCAACATCGGGTATACCGCGGCCGAACGGCACTTTTCGCCGGCGCGGCTGAACCCCGACCTGCTGTTGCTCGAATCCGACCACGACATGCGCAATCCCGCCGACATGCTGGTCCTGGACCGGGTGGCCAAGAGCCTCTCCGGGACCGACGGCGTCGCCCGCGTTCAGTCCATCACCAGGCCGCTGGGCAGCCCAATTCCGCACACTTCCATCCCATTTCAGGTCAGCGCGCAGGGCACCACGCTGACCGAGAACATGAAGTACATGCACGATCGCATGGCCGACATGCGTGCCATCGCCGATCAAATGGCGGGCGTCATCGACACTATGCAGCGCATGCTGGCCCTGCTGCGCCAACTCGGCGACGCCACGCATGACGTGGCCGGCCAGACGAAGCGGATCGTCGCCGACACGACCGACGTGCGCGATCGCATCGCCGATTTCGACGACTTCTTCCGGCCACTGCGCGGTTACCTGCACTGGGAGCAGCATTGTTTCGACATCCCGGTGTGCTGGGCGGTTCGATCGGTGTTCGACTCGCTCGACGGCGTCGACAGGCTCACCGACGACCTGGGCGGTCTGGTCACAGACACCGACAAGCTGGATAGCCTTATGCCGCAACTGATCGCGCTGCTACCGCCGATCATCGACGCCACGACGACGATGCGCTCGATGACGATGACGATGTACAGCACGTTCTCGGGCCTGCTGGATCAGTTCGACGCCGCACAGCAGAACGCGTCCGCGATGGGGCAGGCGTTCGATGCGGCCAAGAACGACGATTCCTTCTACCTGCCGCCGGAAGCGTTCGACAACCCCGACTTCAAACGCGGCCTGTCGATGTTTCTCTCGCCCGATGGTAAGGCCGCTCGCTTCATCATCACCCATGACGGGGATCCCGCGACCCCGGAGGGCATTTCGCACGTCGACGCGATAAAAAAGGCGGCGCGCCACGCCGTCAAGGGGACTCCGTTGGAAGATGCCGGGATCTATCTGGGTGGTACCGCGGCGACGTACAAGGATATGAGCGACGCGGCCAAATACGATCTGCTCATTGCGGGAATCGCCGCGGCCAGCCTGATCTTCATCATCATGCTGATCATCACCCGCAGCGTGATCGCGGCCTTGGTCATCATCGGCACCGTGATGCTTTCCCTGGGCACCTCTTTCGGGCTTTCGGTGCTGGTGTGGCAAGACATCCTCGGTATTCCGTTGCACTGGCTGGTCATAGCGATGGCGGTCATCGTCCTGCTGGCGGTGGGTTCGGACTACAACCTGTTGCTGGTCTCCCGATTCAAAGAGGAGATCGGCGCCGGCATCAAGACCGGGATCATCCGGGCGATGGGCGGGACGGGAGCCGTGGTCACCTCCGCCGGCCTGGTGTTCGCGTTCACCATGTCTTCCTTCGTGTTCAGTGATCTGCGGATGATCGGCCAATTCGGCACGATCGTCGGGATCGGTCTGCTCTTCGACACGCTTGTCGTGCGGTCACTGATAACGCCGTCGATCGCCGCCCTGCTCGGGCGGTGGTTCTGGTGGCCGCACCGGGTGCACTCCGGCCGCCACGCTGTGAGGTCCCGTCAGCCCGAGGCCGTTTCAACTCCGATCGCCACCGAGAGCTTGCGCTCATGACCTTCCGACGGGCCAAGAACCAGACGCTGTCCGCATCGGTTCGCCTCGCCGCGCCACCCGAGAAAGTGTGGGAGCTGATCACCACCGTCGGCAGCATCACGGAGTGGTACGACACCTGGGACATCGTCGAACACGCCGCCGCCGACGAACGACTCCGGGTGGGCACATCGTTTCAGCTGATCCGTCACCGTCCCGGGGGCGACGACACCGCGCGGTGCCACGTCACCTCGCTGCAACCGCCACGGCGATTGTGCTGGTTGCAGTATGCCCCGCGCCGGCCCACCGTGGCGGTCGCATTCGATCTGGCCCCGGCCGGCGGCGGCACCCTGTTGAACCACACCAGGAGCTGGATCGAATCCGTTTGACCACTAAGCTGACTGCCGTGGCTGAACCCTCTGACTCCGAAGCGTCCGGGCCGGTCGACCGCCCGGTGCTGGTGATCGACTTCGGGGCGCAGTACGCGCAGTTGATCGCCCGGCGGGTCCGCGAGGCGCGGGTCTTTTCCGAGGTCATCCCGCATACCGCCTCGATCGATGAGATCAAGGCCCGCGATCCGGCGGCGGTCGTGCTCTCCGGCGGACCGGCCAGCGTCTACGCCGACGGCGCCCCGCAGCTCGATCCGGCGGTGTTCGATCTCGGGGTGCCGGTGTTCGGTATCTGCTACGGGTTTCAGGCGATGGCGCAGGCGCTGGGCGGGACCGTCGCCCGTACCGGCACCAGCGAGTACGGCCGAACCGAGTTGGAAGTCCTTGGCGGTGAACTGCATTCGGGCCTACCGAGCGTCCAGCCGGTTTGGATGAGCCACGGCGACGCCGTCACGGCCGCGCCGGACGGGTTCGACGTGGTGGCGAGCAGCGCGGGCGCGACGGTGGCCGCCTTCGAGAACCGCGGCCGGCGCCTGGCCGGGGTGCAGTACCACCCGGAGGTGATGCACACCCCGCACGGGCAGCAGGTGCTCAGCCGGTTCCTGCACGACTTCGCCGGGCTCGGCGCGGACTGGACGCCGGCCAACATCGCCGGCGCGCTGGTGGAGCAGGTGCGCGAGCAGATCGGCGACGGCCACGCGATCTGCGGGCTGTCCGGCGGTGTGGACTCGGCGGTGGCCGCGGCGCTGGTGCAGCGCGCCATCGGCGACCGGCTGACCTGTGTCTTCGTCGACCACGGGCTGCTGCGCGCTGGCGAGCGCGACCAGGTGCAGCGCGACTTCGTGGCGGCCACCGGCGCCATCCTGGTCACGGTCGACGCCGCGGACACCTTCCTGCAGGCGCTGTCGGGGGTCACCAATCCCGAGGGCAAGCGCAAGATCATCGGCCGACAGTTCATCCGGGCCTTCGAGGGGGCGGTGCGAGACATCGTGGGAGACACCGACTCTCGGGTCGAGTTTCTGGTGCAGGGCACGCTGTATCCGGACGTGGTGGAGTCCGGTGGGGGCAGCGGGACCGCCAACATCAAGAGCCACCACAACGTCGGCGGCCTGCCGGGCGACCTGAAGTTCAAGCTCGTCGAGCCGCTGCGGCTGCTGTTCAAGGACGAGGTGCGCGCGGTGGGCCGAGAGCTGGGACTTCCGGAGGAAATCGTTGCGCGCCAACCCTTTCCGGGACCGGGTCTGGGGATCCGGATC
>DASTKA010000609.1:0-6783 GCA_035716165.1 Mycobacterium sp.
TGGAGGTCGCTGACATGCAGCACCCGCAGCGGGGTCGAGCCCGGCGTCAAGACGGGCATGGTGATCTCGCGCAGGACGAACGCATTGCGCTCGATGACCGCGGCATAGCCAAGGCCGGCAACGCTCGATCCGAGCGCGGCCACGCCGGCACGCATCAGGACGGGCACTGCTCGGCGACGATGCGGGCCGCGAGGCGGCCCGGGGAGGAGCCGGGCAATCGGGACTTGAGCATCAGCCATGCTGGCAGCCTACTGCCGGTCGCGGACTGACCGCGCATCTGCTGCGCCACAACGCCTACGGAGGCGGCTCTCCGGGCGGCGGTCCACCTGGCGGCGCCGGCGGCGGGGGCGCCAGCAGCGGGATGGTGATCGGCGGCAGACCCGGAATCTCGACGACCTGCGATCCCACCGGCGGCGGGCCACCTGGCCCCCCTTGGGAAGGCGGCGGGGCGGGCGGGATGCCGTTGCTCACTTGAATGGTGATGATCGAGCCCGGAATCGTCGCACCGCTCGGGGTTGTGCCAACCACTTCGCCCTGCTTTGCGCTGCTGTTGACGTAGTTGTTCTGGTCGGCGACCTGAAAGCCCGCCTCCTTGACGCGCTGGCGGGCCGCGTCGATGTCCAGGCCGGCGACGCTGGGCACGCGCGATCCGGGTGACCCGTCGACGTAGCGAGGGTCGGTGGGCGGCAACTGCACCGGCCCGAAGTTGTTGGCGATCGGCTTCATCGCGGTGAACCACGTGCGCGCCGGTTCATTACCGCCGTACAGGTCGCCCTCGCCGCAATGGCGCAGTGGGGCCGAGCACAGGTCGGTGGGGTTGGGGGAGTCGTCGTAGATGTAGTTGGCCGCCGCGTAGTGGTTGGTGAATCCCACGAAGCCCGAGGAGCGGTGCGCCTCGGTGGTGCCCGTCTTACCCGACATCGGCAGGTTCCAGCCGGCCGCACCGGCGGAACCGGCCGCGGTGCCGCCGCCCAGGGCGTCTTTGCTCATCGCGTTGGCCATGGTGTTCGCGAGCCCCTCGGGTACCACTTGATCGCAGGTCTCGGTGGTGACCGCGACTTCATTGCCCTTGCGGTCGATGAGCTTGTCGATCGGGTTGGGTGGGCACCAGGTGCCGCCTGAGGCGAGGGTGGCCGCGACGTTGGACAGCTCCAGCGCGTTCACCTCGATCGGGCCCAGCGTGAACGAGCCGAGGTTCTGCCGTTTGACGAAGTCGGCAAGGCTCTCGTTGCTGTCGGGGTTGTAGGTCCGGGCGGTGCCCGGGTCGGCGTAGGACCGCAGCCCGAGTTTGATCGCCATGTCCACCGTGCGCGTCACGCCGACCTGTTGAATCAGCTTGGCGAACGCGGTGTTGGGCGAGGTGGCCAACGCGTCGGTCACGTTCATGGAGCCCCGGTATCCAGGACCAGCGTTGACCACGCACCAGGTGTCCTTCGGGCAACCCTTGGCCCCGCCGCTCCCCATGCCCTTCGCCTGGAACCGGCCCGGCACCTCCAGCGTGGCGTTGGTGCCCATTCCCATGTCCAGGGCAGCGGCCGTGGTGAAGATCTTGAAGACGGACCCCGCGCCGTCGCCGACCAGCGAGAAAGGCTGCGGGCGCATCGTTTGACCGGCGTCGACGTCGAGCCCGTAGGTGCGGTTGCTGGCCATGGCCATCACCTTGTGCGACGTCTTGCCGGGCTGGATCACGCTCATCACGCTCGAGATTCCCGGCAGCGTCGGGCTGGCGAATTGGTCGATCGACGCCTTGACCGGGATCTGGACGTCCGGGTCCAGCGTGGTCTTGATCAGGTAGCCGCCCCGGGCCACCTGTTCCTTGCTGATCCCGGCGCGGGACAGGTATTCCTGGACGTAGTCGCAGAAGAAGGCGCGATCGCCCGCGGCGATGCAACCGCGGGGCAGCTCGTTGGGCTGCGGCAGGATGCCCAACGGTGCCTCCTTGGCGGCGCGCAGTGCTTCCGCCTCCTGCGGGATGTTCTGGATCATGGTGTCCAGCACCAGGTTTCGCCGTGCCAACGCCCCTTCGGGATTGATATACGGGTTGAGCGCACTGGTCGACTGCACCATGCCCGCCAGCAGCGCCGCCTGCTGCCAGTTCAAATCCGATGCGTTGATGCCGAAGTACGTCTGGGCGGCGTCCTGCACACCGAACGAGCCGTTGCCGAAGGAGACCAGGTTCAGATACCGGGTGAGGATCTCGGGCTTGGTGAAGGTTTTGTCCAGCGTCAACGCCATGCGGATCTCACGAAGCTTGCGGGCCGGGGTGGTCTCCACGGCGGCACGCTTTTCGGCGTCGCTCTTCGCGGTCACCAGCAGTTGGTAGTTCTTGATGTACTGCTGCTCGATGGTCGAACCGCCGCGGGTGTCGACGTCGCCGCGGGCATAGCCCGCCAGCCCGGTCAGCGTGCCTTTCCAGTCGACGCCGTTGTGCTCGGCGAACCGCTTGTCCTCGATGGACACGATCGCCAGCTTCATCGTGTTGGCGATCTTGTCGCTGGGCACCTCGAACCGGCGCTGCGAGTACAGCCAGGCGATGGTGTTGCCCTTGGCGTCGACCATCGTCGACACCGCCGGCACCTCACCCTCGAGAAGCTGAGCCGAACCGTTGGCGACCACTTCCGAGGCCCGGTTGGAAACCAGCCCGATTCCGCCGGCGAAAGGGAACAGCAGCGCGGTGGCGACGACACTGGCCAATAAACACAGCCCCGCAAGCTTGAGGATCGTGAGCGCGGCGGGGGGGCGGTCTGACATGGCTACTACAGTAGCGGCCCACAGTCACGTCGCCACGCTGCACGTTCACTGAGAAATTGCGTAATCTCAGGCCCCGGAGACCGGCCGACGCGAAATTTACCGGCGCGTCAGACGACGTCCGGCGTGGGCTCCAAGATCACTTTCTCGCCTCTCTTTTGGTACGAGACGGCACGCCCGTCCCAAAAAAAGCGTTATCGGACCGTTGCGCAATTGGCACCTGACCACCTAACTTAGACACACGGTGAGATTCAGGTAACACCGCCGTACATGGTGTGGCGTAGATCGCTAAGTCGGATCTGCACCCGAGGAGGGCGGCCGCGACGGGCGGCCGATAGGGAAAGGGACAGTTCGTGTCACCAATACGGCCGGCGGCGCGCAGGACAAACATTGCAGCCGCACAAGGGGTACTTCGCAGTGTCGATGCCGAGGAACGGATCACCTGGGTCTCGAAGGCGCTATGCCGGACCACCGATCCGGACGAACTGTTTGTCCGCGGAGCGGCCCAGCGTAAAGCGGCAGTGATCTGCCGGCATTGCCCGGTGATGCAGGAGTGCGGGGCGGACGCCCTGGATAACAAGGTCGAGTTCGGTGTCTGGGGCGGCATGACCGAACGGCAACGCCGCGCCCTGCTCAAGCAGCACCCCGAGGTGGTTTCCTGGGCGGACTTCTTCGACAAGAGGCGCACCCGCAGCGTCGGCTGAGCATTCTGTACGACGGCTGACGGCTCAGCGGGCCGCTGCCCGGCCCGCATCGTCACCGACGTGGCGGAATGGGCCGGTTCCTCAGCGGGCCGCTGCCCGGCCCGCATCGTCACCGACCGAAGTGATCTGATCGGCGAGCGCGCGCAGCGCCTCCAGATCCGAAACATCGAACGGCAGCGACGGAACGCCGATGACCGGCACGTGCGGGTTGGCGCCGGTGAATCGGGAAAGCAGTCGGATCTCCCGCTTGGCGGTCTGCGCACGGTCGGCATGGATCTTGAGCACAGCCGAGGCCAGCGACGCGGATTCGGAATCGGCATCGTGGTCCAACATTTCGCTGCCGTCGATCGCCCGCTCGGCCGGCAGGGGGCACAGCGGCGGATGGGTGCGGTTCAACACCAGCCCAGCGAGCGGCATTCCTTCCTGCGACAGCCGGTCGACGAAGAAGGCCGCCTCGCGCAGCGCGTCGGGCTCGGCCGCCGACACCACAACGAACTGCGTTCCACGCCTTTTCAGCAACGCGTAGGTGCGATCGGCCTTTTCGCGGAAGCCGCCGAAGGTGGCGTCCAGCGACTGCACGAACGCCGCGGCGTCGCCGAGCATCTGTGAACCGAGGATGGTGGACAGCGCCTTCATCGCCAAACCCATTGCGCCGGTGACCAACCGCCCGATGCCCCGCCCCGGCGCGAGCAGCAGTCGCCACAACCGGCTGTCCATGAAGCTGCCCAGTCGCTTCGGTGCGTCCAGGAAGTCCAGCGCGTTGCGCGACGGCGGGGTATCGACGACCACCAGGTCCCAGCGATCCTCGGCCAGTAGCTGGCCCAGCTTTTCCATCGCCATGTACTCCTGGGTGCCGGCGAGCGAACTGGCGACGGTTTGATAGAACTGGTTGTCCAGAATCGCCTGTGCGCGACCGGGTCCCGAGTACTGGACCACCATTTCGTCGAAGGTGCGACGCATGTCGAGCATCATCGCGTGCAGCTCGCCGGGAACCTCTGGGGCCACGGGGACCCGTTGCGGCGTGTTACCGAGGTCGCTGACCCCCAGCGCCTGGGCCAGCCGCTTGGCGGGATCGATCGTCAAAACGCAGACGTTGCGCCCATATTCGGCGGCGCGCAGGGCGATTGCGGCCGCGGTGGTGGTCTTTCCCACCCCGCCGGCGCCACAACACACCACCACTCGATTGGTGGTGTCGGCCAGGATAGCGGCCATATCAAGCCGTGTCGGTGTGATGCTCATCGAACCCCCTGCTGTGCAAGTGATTCCGACAGCTCGTAGAGGCTACCGAGGTCGACCCCGTCGGAAATGGCCGGTAATTCCAGTCGCGCCACCTTCAACGCGTCGAGCTGTCGTGCGATCTCGGCGCGCGTAGCGACGACCGTCGCATGCTCAATGGTCTCCGTGAGCAGGCCCGCAAAGTCCTTGTCGTTCAGGCTGATTCCCGACTTTTCCAATCCGGCCCGCACCGAGTCCGCATCGACGTCTCCCTCGGCGGCCTTCGCCAGATCGGCCGGCTGCAGATAGGAGGGAATGTTGCGGTTCACGATCACGCTGCCGATCGGCAGCTGCATACCGGCGAGCTCCTCGATGGCTTCCAGCGTCTCCTGGACCGGCAACGCCTCCAACAGGGTGACTAAGTGAATGGCCGTCTGCTCGGAGTGCAGTAACTTCACCACGCCGTCGGCCTGCGAATGCACCGGGCCGCCCTTGGCCAAATCGGACACGGCTTTGGTCACATCCAGGAAGCGCGCGATCCGTCCGGTCGGCGGGGCGTCGACGACGATCGCGTCATAAACCGGGAGTCGATTCTTGTCGACGCGGATGACCGTCTCTTTGATCTTGCCGGTCAGCAGCACGTCCCGCAGGCCGGGCGCGATCGTCGTCGCGAACTCGATGGCGCCGATACGGCGCATCGCGCGGCCCGCAATGCCCAGGTTGTAGAACATCTCCAGGTATTCCAGGAAGGCGGCTTCGATGTCGATCGCCAGGGCGTTGACCTGACCGCCGCGTTCGGCGGTCGCGATCTTCACCTCCTGATACGGCAGGGGCGGGACGTCGAAGAGTTGTGCAATCCCTTGGCGGCCCTCGACTTCCACGAGCAGGACCTTGCGGCCTCCGGCGGCCAGGGTCAGGGCCAGCGCGGCCGCGATGGTCGACTTGCCCGTTCCGCCTTTGCCGGTCACAAAATGTAAACGGGCCTTCGTCAAGCGCGACGGCCAGCCGACGGCAGCGCCGCCGCTCGATGTGGTTGTCACCTTCGCATGCTAGCCCGACCGGCCCGTGGGCTGGCCGGAGCGGTTCAGCTCCGACCGATAAGCTCGCGGCATGAGCCAACCGACCGCATGGGAGTACGTCACGGTTCCGCTGCTGACGCATGCCACCAAACAGATCCTCGATCAGTGGGGGGCCGACGGCTGGGAGCTGGTGTCGGTGCTGCAAGGCCCGACCGGCGAGCAGCACGTCGCGTATCTGAAGCGCCCCAAGTAAAGGTCGGCGCGATGAGTGCCCCACCTTCCTGGCAGGCCCGGCTCGGGCAGCTCGGCCTCGAGCTCCCGGAGGTGGTTGCGCCGCTGGCCGCCTACGTACCGGCGGTGCGCACCGGCAACCTGGTCTACACCGCGGGCCAGCTCCCGATGCAGGCCGGAAAGCTGTTGAGCACCGGCAAGGTCGGCGCCGGCGTCAGCCCGGACGAGGGCAAGGCGCTGGCGCGGATCTGTGCGCTCAACGCGCTGGCGGCGGTCAACTCGCTGGTGGATATTGACGCGGTGACCCGGGTGGTGAAGGTCGTCGGGTTCGTCGCGTCGGCCCCTGGCTTCAACGGCCAGCCGTCCGTCGTCAACGGGGCCTCCGAGCTGCTCGCCGAGGTGTTCGGCGAGCAAGGCGCGCATGCGCGTTCGGCGGTCGGCGTCTCCGAGCTGCCGCTGGATGCGCCGGTGGAAGTGGAGCTGATCGTCGAGGTCGGCTGACGCTCATGACCAAGGCTGCCGAGTCGTTGACCCATCCCGCATACGCCAAGCTGCGGGCGGTGACGGACACGGCCTCGGTCCTGTTGGCCGATAATCCCGGTCTGCTGACGCTCGAGGGCACCAACACGTGGGTGCTGCGCGGACCGCGCAGCGACGAGTTGGTGATCGTGGACCCCGGTCCCGACGACGAGGGGCACATCGCACGAGTTGCCGCGCTGGGCCGGATCGCCCTGGTCCTGATCAGCCACCGGCACGGCGATCACACCGACGGCATCGACAAGCTGGTCGAGCTGACCGGCGCCACCGTGCGCTCGGCGGGCAGCGGTTTCCTGCGCGGCCTCGGCGGCGAGTTGACCGACGGCGAG
>DASTKA010000610.1:0-3675 GCA_035716165.1 Mycobacterium sp.
AGCGTTGACGGATCACATCGCCGACCGCCGACGCCAGCGCCGCGCACACAGCAAGCAAGGCCGCCACATCAACCTTCGACATCATCGACCCCTCCGCTAAACGACCGTTCGACCCAGCTTTCCCCGTGGCGCAAGCACATACACGCACAATTCGCGTTCAGTTCAACTACGAATCTATGACGTTCCACACGTTGGCGACCGCGCCGCAGGTAACCGCTCAACTATTACTTCAGCAACCTATGTAAAGCATGGGATAACTCTAAGAGAACTGCACCGGTAGCCGCGTGCACCGGCTAACCGACTTGGCTTGCCAGCTGTTTGGAGTGCGTCCCGCGCCGCGGGCGATGAGATCAGCGTCACAACATTGCCCCCGACCCTCGGGCGCGCCGCATTCATGGATGCGCTTCTCCCCCGCGCCGGCCCCGCGGTCGCGGTCGCGACCACCACCACCGCACCAACACCCGCGCGGACGCGGTGCGGTGCCGTGCGGCCGCCAACCCGGCGGGAATGGCTAGGCGGCCGCGTGTGGCAGAGCAAGCTGCTTGAATACTGTTAAGCAGCTGTTTGGGAGGACCCGGCCCCGGGCGTCCGGCAGGTGTGGGAGACGGTGCCGCTACGCGCGGCAGGCGCGCGGGACACGGACCGCGCGAAGTGTGCGAAAGGGTAGTGACGAGCGCATGACGTCTGACGAGCCTCAGGACGAATCAGCTCGGCCAGTGCCGCGTCCGGGACCGCGTCCCGGCCCTCGGCCGACACCGCGACCCAGCACCGCTCATCCGCTGGTGATGCCGCCCCCCAGCGATCCGCACCAGTTCGGGCGCGTGGAGGACGACGGCACGGTATGGCTGATCAGCACCGCCGGCGAACGCATCATCGGCTCCTGGCAGGCCGGCGATCGGGAGGCGGCGTTCGCCCACTTCGGCCGGCGCTTCGATGACCTGGCCACCGAGGTCACCCTCATGGAGGAGCGCCTGGCCTCCGGAAGCGGTGACGCGCGAAAGATCAAGGCGCACGCGGCCGAGCTGGCCGAAGCGCTGCCGTCGGCGGCCGTGCTCGGCGACATCGATGCGCTGGCGGCCCGGTTGACCAGCATCGCCGAACATGCCGACGCGACCGTCGCCGCGGAGCGCTCCCGGCGCGAGGAACATCGGGCCACCCAGACCGCCCGCAAGGAGGCGCTGGCCGCCGAAGCCGAGGAGCTGGCCGCCAACGCGACGCAATGGAAGGCCGCGGGCGACCGGTTCCGCGCGATCCTCGACGAGTGGAAGACGATCAGCGGTGTGGACCGCAAGGTCGACGACGCGTTGTGGAAGCGCTACTCCGCTGCGCGGGAGGCATTCAACCGGCGGCGGGGAGCGCATTTCGCCGAGCTCGACCGGGAACGCTCGGGGATCCGCCAGGCCAAGGAGCGTCTGTGCGAGCGGGCCGAGGAGCTGTCCGACTCGACCGACTGGACCGCGACCAGCGCGGAATTCCGCAAGCTGCTCACCGAGTGGAAGGCGGCCGGGCGGGCGACCCGCGAGGTCGACGACGCCCTGTGGCGGCGTTTCAAGGCCGCCCAGGACGTCTTCTTCACCGCGCGCAACGCCGTGACGGCGGAAAAGGACGCGGAGTTCCGCGCCAACGCCACCGCCAAAGAGGCGCTGCTGGCCGAGGCGGAGAAGCTGGACACTAGCAACCACGACGCCGCCCGCGCGGCGCTGCGCGCGATCACCGAGAAGTGGGACGCGATCGGCAAAGTCCCGCGCGAGCGGTCCGCGGAATTGGAGCGGCGGCTGCGCGCGGTCGAGAAGAAGGTGCGCGACGCCGGCGACGTGGGCTGGTCGGACCCGCAGGCGCAGGCTCGGGCCGAACAGTTCCAGGCCCGCGCCGAGCAATACGAACAGCAGGCGCAGAAGGCCGCGGCGGCGGGCCGGACCAAGGAAGCCGACGAGGCTCGGGCCAACGCCGAACAGTGGCGGCAGTGGGCGCAGGCGGCCGTCGAGGCCCTGAGCCGCAAGCCCTAGCGGCGGTCAGGCCCCCCTGCCGGGCCGGGATCGTCGCGGGTCTCCGAGGCGGGCGTGGCGGGGTCGGCCAGACCGTCGAGCAGCGAGATGGACTGCTGCGCCGCCGCCACGCGGCGCCGCTGCTCCTCGGCGGCGAGCTGCACGATGGTGCGCGACCACACCACGCGCGCCCAGTGGTAGATGAGCACGAGCACGGTGAGCCAGGCGACGATCAGGCCCCAGCCCGGCCCCGGGTGGCCCGTGGATACGGTCTGACGCGACCAGATCGCCAACATGCCCGCGACGCCCGCGATGGCCGTGCCCGCCAACGCAACCCAGGCCAGCGCCCAGCGCCGCGTCACCAACGCCAGCATCGAGAAGCCCACGCCGAACACCAGCGCCAGCCAGGCGAACACCCGCGACGGCAGGGCGACGGCGGCCGCACCGGCGCCGTGGCTGCCGAAGAGCACGTCCCAGCCGCGCACGTCGCCGGTGTGCGGCAGGATGAACGACCCCAGCAGCACGAACACCAGGATCGACACGAAGAAGGCCCGCGGTCCCGGGTCGATTCCGCGTGCCACCCGGCGTTCGGCGGCATCGATCTCGGTCCGCAGGGCGCCGAGCTGTACGTCGTCGTTGTTCATCTCTTTTTTCATCGTGCACATCCAAGGGGTTCGGCCGGGCCGACGGGCGGCCCGACGGCGGGCATGCCAAGTCCGATGCCACCTGGGCGCTGCCCGGCGGCGTGCGCATCACCCGCTCGGGTGCGGCGGTGGCTCGTGACGCCCGCATCGGCGATGAGGTGGTGAGGTGCGGCGGCGGTGACCACCGTGGTGACGATGTCGCCGGGCCGCACCGGGCTGTCGGCGGGTGTGTCGACGGCGAAATGCACCAGCCGGCCGTCGCGGGCCCGCCCGGTCATCCGCGCGGTGCGGCTGTCCTTGCGCCCTTCGCCCGCGGCGACCAGCAATTCGACGGTCTGTCCGATCAGGGCCTCGTTGCCCTGCAGCGAGATCGCCTCCTGCAGTGCAACCAGCCGGTCGTACCGTTCCTGCACAACGGCTTTCGGTAGCTGCCCGTCGAGTTCGGCGGCCGGGGTGCCGGGCCGCTTGGAGTACTGGAACGTGAACGCGGCCGAGAACCGGGCCGCTCGCACCACGTCCAGCGTCGCGGCGAAATCATCCTCGGTCTCCCCGGGGAACCCGACGATCAAATCGGTGGTGATAGCGGCGTGCGGCATGGCGGCCCGGACGCGGTCGATGATGCCCAGGTAGCGCTCCGCGCGGTAGGACCGTCGCATCGCGCGCAGCACCCGATCGGAGCCGGATTGCAGCGGCATGTGCAGGGCCGGGCAGACATTCGGCGTCTGCGCCATGGCCTCGATGACGTCGTCGGTGAATTCGGCCGGGTGCGGCGAGGTGAACCGCACCCGTTCCAGCCCGTCGATCTCACCGCAGGCGCGCAGCAGGCGCGCAAAGGCGCCGCGATCGCGGGGCAGCGCGGGATCGGCGAACGACACGCCGTAGGCGTTGACGTTCTGGCCCAGCAGCGTCACTTCGAGCACGCCATCGGCCACCAGCGACCTGACCTCGGCCAGGATGTCGTTCGGACTACGGTCGACCTCTTTGCCCCGCAGCGACGGAACGATGCAGAACGTGCAGCTGTTGTTGCACCCGACCGAGACGGAAAC
>DASTKA010000611.1:0-2143 GCA_035716165.1 Mycobacterium sp.
GAAGGCTCGAAGCGGTTGACCATCCGATTAGTGAAGCGGAGTTTCACTAATTATGCAATAAGGCATAATTTTTCAGCTTTACGCGACCGTCAGCGCGGTTCACGGCGTTGTCCGCCCTGGGATTTGTGAGGCGTGCGTCACACTTCGGCTGGGAAATTGCTTAATTTACGGATGTCTTATATGGTTCTTTGCATAATCTAGGGGACGCCCGGGGAGAACATCATGTGGATCATCGAGCTCAACGTCGCCGGCTATCAATACACTCGCGAGATGCCGGACTTGCGGCGCCGCACCTTCCGCTTCGGCCCGCGTCACATGCACTGGCCCGCGCTGCGGCACTCGCACGCCGCATGACCCCGGCCACGGGAGGTACCCCAGTGCCGACTATCGGTGCGGCCACACCGGGCCAGGCCCGGGCGAAACGCGGGGGCACCCGCACGAAGATGTTGGCCAGCGCCGCCGAGGTGATGCGCGAGCGCGGAGCGGCGGGCGTCACCATCGACGCGGTGCTCGCCCGCAGCGGCGCCCCGCGCGGCTCGGTTTACTACCACTTCCCCGACGGGCGCAACCAGATCCTGACCGAAGCGCTGCGCTACTCGGGCGACTCCATCACCGCCATGATCGACGACGCCGCCGGACGGGGCGCCCGGGTGTTACTGCAGGAGTTCGTCGGATTCTGGGAGCGCCTGCTCACCGAGGGCGGCTTCAGCGCCGGCTGCCCGGTGGTGGCGGCGGCGATCGGCTGTTCGGACGAGGATGGCCCCAAGCTGTCCACCGAGGCCGGCGCCATCCTGGGCCGCTGGTGCACCGCGCTCACCCGCGCGTTCGTCAACGACGGCTTCGACGACGCCGACGCCGCGTCGCTGGCCGTCATGTCGATCTCCGCGCTGGAGGGCGCCATCGTGCTCTCCCGGTCCACCCGCAACGCGGGCCCGCTGCACCAGGTTGGTGAGCAGCTCGAATTCCTGATCAAGGCAAAGGAATTCGTCGCCCGCAACAAGATTCCCGGCAAGCAGAACGCTTCGCGGTGACCCGCTAGTCGCTGGCGGGTAGCGGCTTGACCTCTTTGAGCTGCAAGGAGGTCTGCCCAATGCTCAGGCTTCCGGCGCCCGGCTTGGTCACCAGCACCTCGGCACCGGTTTCGTCGACGTAGCGCTTGCCCATGACCGTGCCATCGGCGAACGACGGGTCCAATTCGCCCGACCGCTCGCCCCCGACCGGCACCATCGGCGCACCGCCGCACCACAAGTCGTCCAGGCTGTCGGCGCTTCTCACGACGATCACCTGGGTGTCACACACCTGGCTGGCGAGACGAGTTCCGTTCTTGATCATTGTTTTCCGTCCTTGATCGCTTACTGCTGGGCCGGCGCGGCGCGCAATCCGGTGAGGGTCTGGATGATCTCCCGCCGCAAGACCTTGCCGGTAGCGGTGGTGGGCAGCTCGTCGCGAAACACTACCTCGTCGGGAGTGCGCGAACCGCGCAAACTCTTGCGGACGAATTCGCGCAACTCCTCGGGGTCGGGGTCCACGCCCGTCGCCGGCACCACCACCGCGACGATCGCCTGTCCCCACTGCGGATCCTCGACACCGACCACGGCGACGTCACGCACGTGGGGGTGCTCGACAAGGACGTCTTCCAGCTCGGCGGGCGCGATGTTCTCGCCGCCGCGGATGATGGTGTCGTCACTGCGGCCGCCGATGAACAGGTAGCCCTCGTCGTCGAGCATGGCGATGTCTTTGGTTGGGAACCAACCGTTTTCGTCGAGCACCGAGCCGATGCCGGTGTAGCGGCCCGACACCTGCTCGCCCCGCACGAACAGCTCGCCGGTTTCCCCCGGCGGTAGCACGTTGCCGGCCTCGTCGCGGATCTGCAGCTCGACGCCGGCCACCGCTTTCCCCACCGATCCCAGCCGGCGGGCGACGTCGGCGGTCGTCGCCGCCTGGGCGGCGCGATGGTCGTCGGGCGTCAACACCGCGATCGTCGAGCTGGTCTCGGTCAGGCCGTAAGCGTTGACGAAGCCGACGTCGGGCAGCAACTCGAGCGCACGGCGGACCAACGGCAAACCGACCTTCGAGCCGCCGTAGGCCAGGTTGCGCAGCGACGGCAGCTCGATGGCCGTCCCGCCGCCGTTCTCGAGCACGG
>DASTKA010000612.1:0-3177 GCA_035716165.1 Mycobacterium sp.
GGTGCAGCACGACGAATGGCCGGAGCCGGCGGAAAGCCTGCCATCGCCTTACGACAACCGACTCGCGCAACCCTATGGCGGCTACATCTCACCCGGTTCGACGCTCGACGAGCTGCGAATCTTCGTGAGCCAGTGGGACACTCGGGCGCGCGTTGCCGCGCCGTACCGGGTGATCCAGTTCGCGGTGAATCCGTTCAGACCCGAGTAGCGGCCTTTTGAGCTTCCCGCCGACGGGTCCAAACCTTCGAGATCGACTTGCCAAGAGCCTCGCGCAGACTGGGCGCGGTGTAGTCGTCGCCTCCGATCTGTGATCATGCGTAAGCCCTGGGGCCTCGCGGTTTGTGTACGCGTCCAGCGATGACACCGTAGGGCCGCGCTTCGTTTGGCAGACTCGCGAACCAAGCGCGACATGTAACTAACACGGGGCAGCGCGCGCAAAGCGCAAGCGCCTCTCGGTATGCGCGATCGTCGCAGCCGGCCGGCCGCAGGTCGAACAAGTCGCTGCGGCCCGTGCAGGCGGCACCTTCCAGGTCCGGTACCGGCGCGATCGACGCCGCTAGTGTTGCCCGCAGTAAAGCCTGATCGGTGCGCAGCGTCCAACTCATCAGTGCATCCTTGGATGATCTGCACCGGCTTGGGACCGATCGATGTCGTCAAGCTGTCGGTCGAGGTCCGTTAATTCGATTGCCAGACGCCGCATTTGGTGGGCGACGGCTGAGCGCCGCTGCTCAAGCAGCGCACGTCGCTCTTCGCGGTCCTTCATCAGCCCAGTCCGCCGACGATCGTCTTCTTCACAGTGGCTTCCCTGATGTGTGCTTGCGGGACGACGAATCCCTGCTGGTACGTCATGAACCGGCCCGCCGCCCCGCCGCGCAGTGGCCAAATGGAGGCTTCTGACCAGGGGTATATCCGACCCGAGCCGTTCTTTGCCGCAATAATAGGAACCAAAAGGAAATCATGTCAATATCACGGAAGGTATTCCACCGTGATCCACGTCACGCAGCATCGACAAAGAGCGTCGGGTGCGGCTATGCGGGTGGCTCGGTGATCCACCGGTTTGTCGGACATGGCCGTGTGCGCGATGGGAGGATTAGGGTCTCCAGCAGCGGATATTGGAGGCGCAATGGCGACGGTGTATGTGGTCACCGCTGGGAGCGGCGACACCTACCGCATCGAACGGGTCTACCTCGACCGCGACTCGGCGTACGAGTTCGCCCGGGACTACAACGGCATTGCCCCCAACGAGCCCGTTCACGTCGAGGAATGGCAAAGCGGTGCCCCGCCGGGGGCCTACGACGGCCCGTATTGGCGCGCGGAGTGGTGGGCGCGGGTGCCGGCCAGCAAGCGCTTGGGCCAGCTGCGGCACACGCGCGAGGGTGAGCGGTTCGATGACTTCGACATCCGACAGGAGTGGTGGACCGGCGAGGCCATACCCGAGGCCAAAGTGGTGCGTCGTGAACTGGCGGGCGTGCCGAAGGTCGAGGTGGTGGGCCTGTCGCGGGAGAAGGTGGAGAGACTGTTTTGGGACACGATCACCCAGGTCAGGGCAGATCTGGCAGGAGTGCCACGGAAATAGTGTCCACTCCGACGGGTAACAGCTAGAAAAAGTTGCGTGTGGTGGTTCGACATTGCCGCCCGTGATGAGCCATGATCGGTCTATGGATGGACACGCCCTGGAACGGCTCGGCCACCACATCGTGAGCCGCCGCGTCGCGCTGGGTTACCGGAACCGCACCGACTTCGCCAACAGCCTGCAGTTCACCGTGCGCACACTCTCCGACATCGAAAACGGCGTACGCAAGGCTAGTCCGGGCACCTACGCCATGCTGGAAAACAAGTTGGGCTGGGCGCCCGGAAGCATCGAGACCATCCTCTCCGGCGGAGAACCCAAAGAGTTGGTGGTCAAGCTGCGCCGCGACGTGCCCGAGCCTCGACATCGCTCTTTTACCACCGACGATGCTCTGGCCGACGCCTCCACGGAAGAGTTGCTGCTTGAGTTGCGACGCCGCATCATCCGACCGCGCAACAGACGCCGCGACACGTGGGATGACTGGGACGAAGGCCTTGAGCCGCAAGGATACTGGCCGGAGGAGAAGTAGCCGCACGAGCTAACGGATGCCGATCTAATCCCTTGATGCCGCGGCCCGATCTCTCGTATCTTGTTTAATTCGAGACAGCTTTCAGTTCTGCTCGCACTCGGTCGATTTGGTCGTAGGCGTAGCTCGCCATGGCGGCGATGGTCATCACCTGACCCGTGCGGGCGAGCGATTCGTAGGTCTGGTCGCCGAGGACATCGCGCAGGTGCGCAATCGTCGTGTTGAGTTTGGGGTAGCTCGCAAGCGTAAAGGCGGATGCGGCGAACCCACTAATAATTGCGGCCTGTTCATGGTGCCGGAAGTGGTCCAATTGACAGGCCAGGACTGCCAACGGGTTTCGTAGGTTGGCCACATTGCCGGAGTCGTCGTAGTGGCGGATCGCCAGCGTCAGATATTCAAAGAGGTACATGCGGTTGGTTTCGGCGGCCGCACCGATCCACATCGTTACCGCTGCCGCCGATTCCATCTGCCGGTTACCAGTCTCGCCAGCGACCGTCAGGCATCGGCGTAAGGCGTCATACGCGGAGACAGGATTTGCGTCGTGATATGCGAGGCCGTGCGCCAAAAGCGCGAAGCAGGCCGTCATGGGATTGGGAGTGACGTCGGCCGCTTCGAGCAGTCCTTCCGAGGCCGCCCTCGCCTCGTCACCCTCGCCCAAGAAATACAGCGCCATAACCAAACTCGCGCGGGTGATCGTCAACGGGCCCGTCTGTGCAGCGATCACACGGCGGCACAAATCGGCCCACCGGTTGGACTGACCAGCATGGCTGTACACAATGCCGGTCGAAATCTGTAGCTCGTAGGGAACCTCGTCGAATCCTCCGCGCTGCGTAATCTGACGGCTGGCGTCGAGGTAGCCGACGGCGTCGTCGGCCCGTCCGGCCACGTGGCACTGAGCGGCCACCGCATAGAGCTGGGCCAGCCGGCGGTGTTCGACGGCCTTCGCGGCCGCAATGAGCTCCTCGGCCCACGCGACGGGTTCGTACTGTTCCACTAGAAGACCAAGCATCGTTGCGTAGATGGCAATGGCGACGGCGGTGTCTAGGTCATCGTGGGCGGCCCACCGCAGAGCCGTGCGCAG
>DASTKA010000613.1:0-4363 GCA_035716165.1 Mycobacterium sp.
AGTTGCCTGACCTATTTCAATGCCAGCCTGCTGTGCAGGCAGCGCCTCCTGCGCAACTAATTACGCAGTTACGGGCTCACGCACCTGCGCTATCGATCAACGTCGCCGCCTGCCCCACGTAGCTAACACCCGCTCGCCCCGGCTCACCCCGGCGTCCGGGGGCGATTCGTAGCCGTACCGCAGGCGTACCGGAACCGTACTGGCGACAGTCAAAAGTACTGTCTTACAGGCGATTTAGATCGTTCCACCTAACGACTTCGCCTGGTCGCGTGAGCGTCGAATACGGACTCATAATCTGTTGGTCGCGGGTTCGAGCCGGGCCCCGCCAAACATCCCCAACCAAACAGCCCCGCCCACCCCAGCAAATCGCCCCACCAAACCGTCAGTGCGGGTGCTCCAGCTAGTCCAATTAGTGCACATTGCCTAGCCAGACCAGCAAGAAAACCTCAATTCAAGGTTCGACTCCGTCTGAAAGCTGCCGCAAGAGATCTGGAAAGAACTGCCATATCTGCCGGACACCCTGCTGTATCGACGCATCGAGTGACAGAGCTAATCGCCTTCGCATCGGCCATTGCTTGGTCGTGAGTGGCGATTTTTAAACGCGAACCGTGCGATTCTGGAAGACTTCGGCGCGATCAGAGCAGGAGAGGCGCGTGACGACCACCCATACTGAACGGCTCCCACTGCTGACCCGGCGCGACCGCATCATGATCACCATCACGGTGATCGCGGCCATGGCGACCGGAGTTCTGCACTTTGCCCACATGAATGCAGTGCTGGCGTTCATCGTGTCCGCACTTGCGTTGGCCACGCTGGCATCTTTGGTCGGCCGTTCGGTGGAGGCGCTCGGAGACCGGCTCGGGCCCAACGCAACTGGGATACTGCAGACGGCGCTGGGCAACCTGCCCGAATTGTTCGTCATACTGTTCGCACTCAGGGCAGGCCTTTACGGGGTGGTGAAGGCCACCATCGTCGGCTCGATTCTCTCCAACGCCCTGCTGGTGCTCGGGCTGTCCTTCGTGGTCGGCGGTATCAAACACGGCCGCCAGCGCTTCGCCGCCGACGACGGACGCACCCTCGGATTGATGTTCACCCTCGCGGTATTCATCCTCGCTGTCCCCTCGCTCACCGCTGCAACACACACCCCGGCGCAACCGCACGAGCGGGCGGTGTCGGTCGTCGTCTCCATTGTCATGCTTGCGCTGTTCGCACTCTCGCTGCCGGCCACGCTCCGAAAGCGTGCTGTCGACCCAGTGGGGCAAGTTGGTCATGAAACCTCCAGAGCGTCGTCTCCCATTGTGGCCAGCCCCGATTCGGCCAAAGCCGCCAGTGTGGCGACAGCACACGGGGAGTGGCCGCTGGCGATGGCCATCTGCATGCTGGCCGCCGCCGGGATCGGTGCGGCCTTCGTGTCGGAATGGTTCGTCGCCGCCCTAGAGCCGGCGATGCATGCAGCGGGCATCAACGAGGTGTTCGCCGGTCTGGTGATCGTGGCGATCGCCGGCAACGCGGTGGAGAATTTCGTCGGCATTCAGCTGGCGGCCAAGAACCAGATGGACTACGCGGTCCAGGTGATCCTCCAGTCGCCCGTCCAAATCGCGCTGACCATCGCCCCGATCGTCTGCCTGGCGGCGGCATGGCTCGGCCAGCCTGGTTTCGATCTGGTGTTCTCGCCTTTATTGTTGGCGTCGATGATCATGTCGGCGCTGGTCGCGGTGCTGGTGACCTTCGACGGCGAGTCGACCTGGTTCGAGGGGACGGTGCTCATCGCGCTCTACGTGGCGATCGCCACGTCGTTCTGGTGGGGGTGAGTACCCCAACGGTCTGAGGTCCGTCGTCGCGCCTGGCGAGTTCGCGGCCCGAGGCTCGTCGCGGCGCCTTAAGCATGGGCGACTCGTCGCTAGCTAACCGCCCTGAGCGCATCTCACCCCGGCGTCAACCCGGCGACCCGGGGGCGTTTTGTAGCCGTACCCTTTGCGTACCGGAACCGTACCGACAACGCCCAAAATACTGTCCTACAGGTGATTTGAGTCGTTTCGGCGCACCGTTTCTCCTGGTCGCCGACGCGTTGG
Source organism: Mycobacterium sp. (assembly GCA_035716165.1). GTDB lineage: Bacteria > Actinomycetota > Actinomycetes > Mycobacteriales > Mycobacteriaceae > Mycobacterium. Next base: position 2,073 of record DASTKA010000613.1, read on the forward strand.
CTAGGGACTCATAATCCGTTGGTCGCGGGTTCGAGCCCCGCCCGCCCTACCGCGAAGGACTAAAACTGATGCTTGATGGAAGATGCAGTGGCACTACGTGGTTGGGGACGTCGACCTCATCCGCGCGGTGACGAGAACCTTCATGCGGATGCCGGGCACCAGTATTAACGACCCGGCCCGCCGACAGGTCAGCTCCTACGAAGTCAGCAGCGGGGGCGAGGGAGCAATGTCAATCAACGTAGACCCGTTGCTTGGCGGGTCAGTACAGGCGATCCAACCGACCCTGGGAAATCCTTGAAACCAGCCATGGCCTGCGCGGTCTGCTGGGTCAAGGGCGCGACATCGCCTCTCCGCCGCGTAGGATCCCTATATGCGAAGGGCTTTCGTCGTTACATTCGCGGTTGGGTTGATTGTCGCAGTGTTCGGTCTGATCTGGGCGCTCCAGGGATTTGGAGTGCTTGGTGGGAGCCCGATGAGCAACACCACGACCTGGTCCATCATTGGTCCGATCACGGTGCTGATCGGCATCGTGATTGCGCTATTCAGCTGGCGGAAACTCTCGTCAAAGTAGCGCTTCATGTCTCCACCACCGTGAAGTCCACCGTGTGCCAGCCGGTGGCGCCGTCGGGGACGGTATCAACCTGATCTGCCGTTTGGGTGCCTCCGGTGTTGTCGGTGGCGCGCACGGTGATGGTGTGTTTCCCTGGGCTTTTCGCCTGCCAGCGGAAGCTCCACAACCGCCACGTCTCGTTGGAATAGCTCGCGCCCTGTTCAGCGGGCTGCCACACGCCGTCGTCGATGAGGACCTCCACGGCCCGCACGCCGCGATTCTGTGCCCACGCGACACCGCCAAAAACGACGGGCCCCACCGGCACTTTCTGACCACCTTTCGGCACGTCGATCCGCGACTCGGTCTTGATGGGCCCACGCGGTGCCCAGCCCTGGCGCGTCCAGTACGCCGCTGCTCTGTCGAAGCGGGTCAGCTCCATCTCGACGACCCACTTAGTGGCCGACACGTACCCGTAGAGCCCGGGTACCACCAGCCGGGCCGGGTAGCCATGCTCGATCGGCAGCGGCTGACCGTTGAGGCCGACGGCCAGGAGCGCGTCGCGACCATCGGTGAGCGCCTGCACTGGCGTTCCGGCGGTGAACCCGTCGATCGACGTCGACAGCATCATATCGGCGTCCGTGTGCACACCGGCCACCGCAAGCAGATCAGCCACCCGGTAGCCTGTCCAGATGCCCGTCGAAATCAGTTTTCCCCCAACGGGATTCGACACGCAGGTTAACGTCGTCACCGTTTCGACCAGGTCAAAGTGGGCGAGGTCGTCGAAGCTGTAGGTGGCTTCGTGGTCCACCATGCCGTGGATGCGCAGCCGCCAGTCGCCGTGGCTGAGTTGGGGAACACTGAATGCGGTGTCCACCCGGTAGAAGTCGGCGCCGGCGGTGACAAAGCTCGGCAGCGCAACGCCGTTCGGTTGCACATCCGCAGGTACTGGCGGCGCCGATGTGCGCGGTCGGGGAAGTGTGAAGCTGTTGCGGTCAGCGGCCACCGAATGCACCAACCGCGTGATGACCGCACCCGCCACGCCACTCACTACTCCGAATCCGAGCAATCCCAACATGATCAACCTGCGCCGGCCGGCATCCGGCTCGTCGTGGTCGGCTCTGTCCCCTGGGTCTCCCAGGGCGGGCCAAAACCGACGGGTGAGCACGCGAAGGGTCGCCACGCCGCAGGCGGCGCCCGCGACGGTGGGGATCGTGTCGAGTGCGGTCGCACCCTGCCGCGACAGCACTGCAATGCATCCGAGGACGCCCGCCGCCGCGATCGCGGCGCTGCCGACTGGCCGGCGTCGGGTTTCGAGGGTCCCGGCGATTGCGGCGATCGTGGCGATCGCCACGAGCACGACGATGGCCAGGAAGAGTTTGTCCAGGGAACCGAGGGTCTGAATCGCCCACTCTTTGATGGGTCCCGGCGTCAGGTCGACGGCCACCGAGCTGATCGCGGTACGCGCGTCGGCGCGCGCACCGAACGGGATGCCCACCAGCTGGGCTATTCCGAGCGAGACGGTCGCGGCGGCGACCCCAGCGATCATCCGCTCATTGGACGGGGCGACGACCATCGAACTACTGTACTCGCGTCCGCCTCGACAACCGCAAACATCTTGCCGTGCAGGCGAACCGGCGACATCGGCATGCTGCCCGACGACCGGGGGCACGGTACTGGCGATCTAGCCTGACCCTGCACTGGGGGCCACAGCCGTGGCCTCGATCGGAGGTCCCAGCACGTC
>DASTKA010000614.1:0-7883 GCA_035716165.1 Mycobacterium sp.
CGACTCGATCGGGGCGATGTCGCCGTTGTCGACGTCGGCGAGGTCCCAGCCCTGGGCCATCGTCGGCCCGCTGAACGCCGAGGTGTCCACCTGGACCGCGGTCGGCGTCACGCCGCTGCGGTGGATCTGTTCGACGAGGTCGTTGATCCGCGCCGATCCGCGGTACCAGGTCGGCACGCCCGGCGGTGCCGCCGACAGCGCCGGATCCCCGGCGCCCACCAGCACGACGGGACCCTGGGCGTTTTGGCCGCCGGCCACCACGCGGGTACTGATGCGGGCCTGATGGTCGAGCGTCAGCAGCGCCGCGGCCGCCGTGAGCACCTTGTTGGTCGACGCCGGCACCAGCGGCATGTCGCCCGCCACCTGCCACAGCTCTTTTCCGGTGATGGCGTCGGTGACACGCCCGCCCAGCCGGCCCAGGTTCGGGTCACCCGCGACCGGCGCCAGCATGGCGGCCACGCCGGGTCCGGTGGGTAGCTCGGCGGTGTCGCTCACCGGGACGACGCCCGGCTTGACTGCCGGTGCGCGCGGGGGCGGGATCGGGGCGTGCGCGTTGTTGGCGCCGTGTCCGGCCGTGGTGAAAAACGTTGCGGCCGCCACGACGGCGGCGACAAACGCCAGCACGCCCAGCCCGATGAACACCGGGATGGATTTTTGCCAGCGAGTGCGGGCCATGACTCTCCTGACTGTCTGCGCCCATTCTGCCGAATCGGCGCCGATGCGCTCGACTAGGGTGTAGCAGAGCAAAATTGGCCTGCCCCAACAGACGCCTTCCTAACAGACAAGGAGCCCACGCGGTGGAATTCGACGTGACCATCGAGATTCAAAAGGGCCAGCGGAACAAATACGAGGTAGACCACGAGACCGGCCGCCTACGTCTGGACCGCTACCTGTACACCGCGATGGCCTACCCGACCGACTACGGCTTCATCGAGGACACCCTCGGCGAGGACGGTGACCCGCTGGACGCCATGGTGCTGTTGCCGCAGTCGGTGTTTCCCGGCGTGATCGTGGAGGCCCGCCCGGTGGGGATGTTCCGGATGACCGACGAAAAGGGCGGCGACGACAAGGTCCTGTGCGTGCCGGCCGGTGACCACCGCTGGGACCACGTCCAGGACATCGGGGACGTTCCGGAGTTCGAGCTGGACGTGATCAAGCACTTCTTCGTGCACTACAAGGACCTGGAACCGGGCAAGTTCGTCAAGGCCGCGGACTGGGTCGGCCGCGAAGACGCCGAGGCGGAGATCCAGCGCTCGATCGAGCGGTTCAAGGCCCAAGGGCACTGAACTACACCGGCGCGTTGATGCTTTCGGCGTAATCGCGCCGGCGCCGCTGCGGGATTCTCGGTGGCATCCTGGCGATGTGACCCCGGTGCTGCATTTCGCCGCGAATTTCTGGTGGCTGGTTTTCCCGCTGGGCGGAGTGATCGGCGGCGCGCTTCGGGCCATCGGCGCGGCCAACGAGCGCCGAGCCGAGCGCCGAATGGAGCGCTACCGGTTGAAACAGCAGGCCAAGATCGCGGTGGCGGAGGCATCGGGGCGGGGGCGGACCCACGAGGAAGCCGACCGCCGGGAACTCGCCAAGCTCGTTGCCGCGCATGACCGTACCGACGCCCGCTGGTTCGACTATGAGCTCGACATCGCGAAGCTGTTGGACTTCCCGCTGATGACCAACATGCGCGACCCGCTCACCATCGCGTTCCATAAGGCGAAGCGCCGCGCCGACCTGCTGCGGCCGGAACCGCCCGATGCCCTGGTGGCCGATCGGGATGCGCTGCTGGACTACCGCGATGCCGTCCACGAGTACCTCAGCGCGTTCGAGATCGCCGAGGCCGAGGCGATCCGGCGGCGGCGCAGTGACTTCTCGGCCGACGACCAGCAGCGGCTCGCGCGCGCCCAGAACCTGCTGCATCTGGCGAACGACGATGCGGCGACGCGCGAAGAACGCCAGAACGCCTACGCGCGGGCGACCAAGGAGCTCGACGGTTTGATCGCGCTCCCCGCCCCCGCCAGGGCCGCCATCGAACAGCGCATCGTCGGGCAGATCGAGGCCAGCGGCGATCGCGAGCGCGGCGGAGCCGGGTGAAGCCGGGTCGCCGCCATCGCGCCTAGACCGTCATGTTCCGGCGCGGGCGTTGCGGCGATTGCGCAGAATGCTCCAGCCCAGCGCCGCCGCGATGAAGACCACGCCGACCGAGGCGGTGACGGCCTCGGGGACCTCGAACCGCGGCTCGATGGAGGCCAGCATGATCACGGCCAGCGCCCCGATCGCCCAGTGCGCGCCGTGCTCCAGGTAGACGTAGCGGCCCAACGCTTCCTGGTGAACCAGGTAGATGGTGATCGACCGGACGAACATCGAACCCACCAGTCCCAGCCCGAGCGCGATGATGATGGGGTCCGAGGTGATGGCGAACGCGCCGGTGACACCGTCGAATGAAAAGGCGGCGTCGAGCACTTCGAGGTAGAGAAACAGAGTCAGGCCGGCCCAGCCGGTCGCCGCACCGGCCGGGTGGGTTTCGGTCGCGGATGGCCGAAAGGCCCGGCTCAATCCGTTGACCACCAGGTAGGTCACCATCCCCAGCAGCCCGGCGGTCAGCACCGTCGCCGCCTCGTCGCCCGAGTGCGTCAGCTGCGTGCCCACCAAGACCAGCACCAGGCCCGTGACCACCAGCGACACCTGCCCCAGCCGGCCGATGCGCGCGAACGGGATCTCAATCCATTTGAGCCACTTGATGTCTCGGTCATGGAAGACGAAATCCAGGAACAGCATCAGCAGGAAGATTCCGCCGAATGCCGCGATCTGCGGGTGGGCCGCGATGACGAGCTTTTCGTAGCTGGGCGAACCGTCCGGGAACTCCAGCGCGCCGTGCGGCGGTGGGTGCAGCGCCAACTCCATCGCGCGCACCGGGTCGAGGCCCGCGGTCGCCCACACGATGAGCAGCGGGAAGAGCAGCCGCATCCCGAACACGGCGACGAGAATCCCGATCGTCAGGAACATCCGCTGCCAGAAGCGGCTCATCGATTTCAGGATCGAGGCGTTGATGATGGCGTTGTCGAACGACAACGACACCTCGAGGACGGCCAGCACCAGCAGCAGGTAGAGACCCTCGAGGCCGCCGTAGGCATATCCGAGGACCAGGGCCGCCGCGGTGATCAACAGCGAAATCCCGAAGGTGCGCAAAGCGGACATGGATCCTTCCCGGCCGCCGCCCACACTAACGAACCGGATCGTCGCGGCGGGTGATCGCTGCGGGCCGCATAGAATTTTCAAATTGTGGCGAAACATCGGGTCAGTCGGCCGAAAGCGCCGCCCCGATGACCGAGCTCAGTGCCTCACAGGGGCCGGTGGCGCGCGGCAGCATGGCCCGGGTCGGCACCGCCACCGCCGTGACGGCGCTGTGCGGTTACGCGGTGATCTATCTGGCCGCCCGAGACCTGGCGCCGAGCGGCTTCTCGATATTCGGGGTGTTCTGGGGGGCTTTCGGACTGGTCACCGGCGCGGCCAACGGGCTGCTGCAGGAAACCACCCGGGAAGTCCGCTCGACTCCGTATATCAGCGACCTGGCCGCGTTACCGGTGCCCGGCGAACCCCGTACCCACCCGATGCGGGTCGCCATGCTGGTCGGGGTGGCCGCGGCCGTCCTGATCGCCGGCAGTTCGCCCTTGTGGAGCGGGCGGGTGTTCGTCGAGGCGCGGCTGCTGTCGGTGGCTCTGCTCAGCGTCGGGCTGGCCGGGTTCTGTGTGCACGCCACCCTGTTGGGGATGCTGGCCGGCACCAACCAGTGGACGCGCTACGGCGCACTCATGGTGACCGACGCCGTCATCCGGGTGCTGGTTGCCGCGGCCACCGTGACGCTCGGGTGGCGCCTGGTCGGTTTCCTGTGGGCGACGGTTGCGGGCGCGGTCGCGTGGCTGATCTTGCTGGTGGCCTCGCCGGCGACCAGGGCCACGGCCCGCCTGCTGACCCCGGGCGGCACCGCGACCTTCCTGCGGGGCGCGGCCCATTCGATCACCGCGGCCGGCGCCAGCGCGATCCTGGTGATGGGGTTTCCGGTGCTGCTGAAGCTGACCAGCGCCGAGCTCGGCGCGCAGGGCGGGGTGATCATCCTGGCCGTCACGCTCACCCGCGCGCCGCTGCTGGTGCCGCTGACGGCCATGCAGGGCAACCTGATTGCGCATTTCGTCGACGAGCGCAGCGATCGGATTCGCGCGCTGCTCGCCCCGGCGGGGATCGTCGGGGCGATCGGCGCCGTCGGGGTGGTTGCCGCGGGCGTGGTGGGCCCGTGGTTGTTGCGGGTCGCCTTCGGTCCGCAGTATCACGCGAGCAGCGCGCTGCTGGCGTGGCTGACCGCGGCCGCGGTGGCGATCGCCATGCTGACGCTGACCGGAGCGGCGACAGTGGCCGCCGCGCTGCACCGGGCTTACTCACTGGGTTGGGTCAGCGCGACGGTCGCGTCGGGATTGCTGCTGTTGCTGCCGCTGTCCCTGCAGACCCGGACGGTGGTCGGGTTGCTGTGCGGCCCGGCGGTGGGGATCGGGGTCCATCTGGTGGCGCTGTCGCGCGCCGCGCGCTCTACCGGCTGATATGACCTGAATCAGCGTGTACCTTGTGGGCTTAAATGGGTACTGAAACGCATGTCGTCTGGGTCGTCATTCCCGCCTTCAACGAAGCGGCCGTCATCGGCGAGGTGGTCGTCGATGTGCGTTCGGTATTCGACCATGTCGTCTGTGTGGACGACGGCAGCACCGACGGCACCGGTGAGATCGCCCGGCGGGCCGGGGCTCATCTGGTGCGGCATCCGGTCAACCTCGGTCAGGGCGCGGCCATCCAAACCGGCGTGGAGTACGCCCGCAGGCAGCCGGATGCCCAGATCTTCGCCACGTTCGACGCCGACGGCCAGCACCGCGTCAAAGACCTTGCGGCCATGGTGGACCGGTTGCTCGCAGGTGACGTCGACATCGTCGTCGGCACCCGGTTCGGCACGCAACACGTCGCCCGGCCGCCGCTGGTCAAACGGATCGTGCTGCAGACCGCCGCGCGGTTGAGCAGGCGCGGCCGCCGGCTTGGCCTGACCGACACCAACAATGGGCTGCGGGTGTTCAACAAGAAGGTCGCCGACCGGTTGAACATCACCATGAGTGGCATGAGCCACGCCAACGAGTTCATCATGCTGATCGACGAAAACCATTGGCGCGTAGCCGAAGAGCCGATCGAGGTGCTTTACACCGAGTACTCGAGATCGAAGGGGCAGCCCCTGCTCAACGGCGTCAACATCATTTTCGACGGATTCCTGCGAGGCAGGACTTCGAGATGAAAAGGGCTGGAAGATGAACTGGATTCAGGTGCTGTTGATCGGCGCGATCTTCGCGCTGTTGGTCTATCTGCTGCGGTCCCGCAGGAGCTCACGGTCGAAGGCATGGGTCAAGGTCGGCTACGTGTTGTTCGTGTTCCTCGGCATCTACGCAGTGCTGCGTCCGGACGACACCACCGTGGTGGCGAATTGGTTCGGTGTGCGCCGCGGCACCGACCTGATGCTCTACGCGCTGGTCATGGCGTTCAGTTTCACCACGCTGAGCACCTACATGCGCTTCAAGGATCTGGAATTGCGCTACGCGCGCCTGGCCCGGGCAGTCGCGCTGGAATCCGCGCAGGCACCCGAAACGGGCTAGCCCGCCTGCGCCCGCCGGAAGTACTCCACCGTGCGGGCCACGCCGTCGGACAGCTCGACCTTCGGCTTCCACCCGAGAACCTCTGCGGCAGAACCGATATCGAGGCAGGACCGCTTGAGGTCGCCAAGCCGGGGCGGCGCGAACTCCGGGTCGTCGGGCCCACCGACGGCGGCCGCCACCGCCGAATGCAGTTGACGGTCCGAGGTTTCGATTCCGGTGCCGACGTTGAACCGCTGCCCGCCGCCGGCGTCGCCCGATGCCTTGACGAAGGCGTCCACGACGTCGTCGACGAAGACGTAGTCGCGAGTGTTGCTGCCGTCCCCGAAGACCTTGGTGGGCTTACCCGAGAGCAGCGCCTGGGCGAAGATCGCCACGACGCCGGCTTCGCCGTGCGGGTCCTGGCGGGGGCCGTAGACATTGGCGGGGGCGATGTGCGAACAGTCCAGGCCGTACAGGTGGCGGAAGGTGTTCAGGTAGATCTCCCCCGCCACTTTGCCTGCGGCATACGGCGACGCGGGATCGGTCGGCACGGTCTCGGGAGTGGGGTATCGCGGTGGGGTGCCGTAAATGGATCCGCCCGAGGAGGTGTGCACGACCTTGCGGACCTGCGCCCGGCGTGCGGCCTCGGCCAGGCGCACCGTGCCGATGACGTTGACCGAAGCGTCGAACTGCGGGTCGGCCACCGAGTGCCGCACGTCGATCTGGGCGGCGAGGTGGAACACCACTTCCGGGCGGTGCTCGGTGAGGATGGCCTCCAGATCGGCGGTCACGATGTCCGCCTCGACGAAGGTGTGTGCCGGATTGTCGGCCAGATGCTCGAGATTGGTCGCGCGGCCGGATGCGAAGTTGTCCAGCCCCACCACCGCATGACCGTCGGCTAACAAGCGGTCGACTAGCGTCGAGCCGATGAATCCGGCTGCCCCGGTAACCAGTGCGCGCACCGGCCCACCATACATAGCGGCCGTGGCCGTCGCGCTCATCGCGGTGCAGCTGGCGGTGCGCGCGGTGCTGGCGTTCGGCGGCTACTTCTATTGGGACGACCTGATCCTCATCGGCAAGGCCGGCACCAACAACCTGCTGGCGCCGTCGTATCTGTTCGACGACCACGACGGGCACGTCATGCCCGGCGCGTTTCTGCTCGCGGGCAGCATCATCCGGCTGGCGCCACTGGACTGGACCTGGCCGGCGGTCAGCCTGCTGGTGCTGCAACTGCTGGCGTCGCTGGCGCTGTTGCGCGCGCTGCACGTCATCCTGGGCTGGCGGCCGGTGCTGCTGATCCCGTTGACGTTCGCGTTGTTCACCCCGCTGGCCGTGCCGGGATTCGCGTGGTGGGCGGCGGCCCTCAATTCGCTGCCGATGCTGGCCGCGCTGGCCTGGGTGTGCGCGGACGCCATACTGCTGGTGCGCACCGGCAACCAGCGCTATGCCGTGACCGGGATGCTGGTCTATGTGGGTGGGCTGCTGTTTTTCGAGAAAGCCGCGGTGATCCCGTTCGTCGCCTTCGCGGTGGCCGCCCTGCTATGCCACGTCAGCGTCGATTCCAGCCTGGGATCGGCCCTGGCGACGGTGTGGCGGGCCGGCCGGCGGTTGTGGATCGCCGCGCTGGCACTCACCGCGGCCTGGATCGCGCTGTATCTCGCGGTGGTGAATCAGCAGCGGTGGAGTTCTGACCTGTCGATGACGGGTCGGCTGCTGGCGCGTTCGATCACGCACGGCATTGTGCCGGGACTTGCCGGCGGGCCGTGGCACTGGGACCGCTGGGCGCCGGCCTCGCCCTGGGCCACACCTCCGCTGTCGGTGATGGCGCTGGGCTGGCTGGTGCTGGCCGGAATTCTGGCGGTGTCGCTGGTGCGCAAGGAGCGCATCGCGGCCGTGTGGCTGACCGCCGCCGGCTACGCCGTGGCCTGCCAGGTGCCGATCTATCTGATGCGGTCGTCGAAGCAGACCGCGCTGGAGCTCGCGCAGACGCTGCGCTACCTGCCGGATCTGGTGGTGGTGTTGGCTCTGCTGGCCGCGGTGGCGTTGAGCGCCCCCAACCGGCACGCCGGACCGCGCTGGCTCGATGCTTCGCCTAAACGCACCGCGGTGACCGTGGGGGCGGCGGTGTTGTTCGCTGCCAGCAGCCTGTACTCGACGGCGACGTTCTTGACCAGCTGGCGCGACAACCCGGCCAAGCCCTATCTGCAGAACGCGCGCGCGTCTCTGGCCGCGGCC
>DASTKA010000615.1:0-2684 GCA_035716165.1 Mycobacterium sp.
CGCCGTGTCGGCGGCCGCGCTTTTGCTCAGCGCGTCCGCGCTGCACCGCCTCGACATGGTCGGGCTGTACCTGGGTTTCATCGCGGTGGGCTGGCTGCTCGGTTACCTGATGCGGACTCAGCGGCTGCTGCTGGCCGAACAGATCGAGGCGCAGGAGATGCTGGCCGAGCACGCCGCCGCCGATGAGCGGCGGCGCATCGCCCGCGAAGTGCACGACGTCATCGCCCATTCACTGAGCATCACCCTGTTGCATGTCACCGGTGCGCGGCGGGCGTTGCAGCAGGATCGCGACGTCGACGACGCGGTCGAGGCTTTGGAGCAGGCCGAGCGGCTCGGCCGCCAGGCGATGGCCGACATCCGTCGTACCGTCGGCCTGCTCGACAATTGGCCGACCAAGACCGCGCAGACGGTGCCCGAACCCGGTATCGATGACGTCGCGGCGCTCGTCGAGGGTTTCCAGCGGGCCGGTCTGGCCGTCGCCCTGTGCGTCGAAGGACCCACCGACCACGTATCCGCCGCGGTCGGCCTCGCGCTCTATCGCATCACACAGGAGTCGCTGGCCAACGTCGCCAAGCACGCGCCCGAATCCAAAGCCGGTGTAGTGCTGGATATTTCGTCGGTATCGGCGCGGCTCGCCGTCACCAACCTGCTGCCCGCAGCGGTGACGGCCACCCGGTCGCCCGAAGGGCGCGGCTTGCGTGGCATGCGCCAGCGGGTCGAACTGCTCGGCGGGGCCATCGATGTCGGACCCACCCGGGACGGTTGGTCGGTGTGCGCCGAAATACCGCTGCAGGAAGGCGATTCCGCCTGGAGGCCATGGTGGTGCAAGGGGTGATCGACGCGACGCCGGAGGTCGCCGTGCTGCTCGTCGACGACCAGGACCTGGTGCGGTCGGGTCTGCGCCGGATCCTGCGCCGCAAGGATGGCTTCGTCATCGTCGCTGAGTGCGCCGACGGCGATGAGGTACCCGCCGCGGTGGCCGAGCACCGGCCCGACGTCGTCGTGATGGACCTGCGGATGCGCCGCATCGACGGCATCGAGGCGACGCGCAGGCTGGGCGGCAGGCCCCCGGTGCTCGCGCTGACCACCTTCAACGAGGACGAGCTGCTATCGGGGGCATTGCGTGCCGGTGCGGCCGGCTTCGTGCTCAAAGACTCCTCGGCCGAGGAGCTGATCCGCGCGGTGCGGGCGGTCGCCCGGGGCGACAGCTACCTCGACCCCGCGGTGACCTCGCGCGTGCTGACCACGTACCGCAAGGCCGCTCCCGGACCCCGCGGCACCGCGATCGGCGAGCTGACCACCCGCGAGCTCGACGTGCTGACGCTGATCGGACATGGCCTGTCCAATACGGAGATCGCCGACCAACTGTGCATCTCCGGCGTCACGGTCAAGAGCCACATCGGGCGGATCTTCGGAAAACTCGATCTGCGCGACCGGGCCGCCGCGATCGTCTACGCGTACGACAACGGCATCGTCGCGCCGCGCTGACGGCTTACAAAGGCGCCGATTGTTCCGCCAGGTTCAGCAGAACGTAGGCCATGCACATCAGGAAGTTCAGCACCACCATGATCAGGCCCGCGAACATCAGCGACCGGGTACCGCGTTGCTTGAGCCGCTTGTATCGCGCGGCGCGCGACTCACGGTCGAGCTGGATGGCGATCAACGCGAAGTTCACATTGATCAGTTCGTGAGCGGCCAGCGGCGCGCCCCCCAGCATCTCCCGTAGCCGCTCCGGTGGCGTTCGAACGCCCACCCGTTCGAAACTTTGGCACAGGCGTCGCTCCCGCCGTCGCCGGAGCGTGTGATACGGCAGCCGAAGCTGCCGCGCAAGTTGCCCTCGATCGTCCCCCCAGGGGTAAGACGGGGTCATCACAAGCGGGATTCTAAATCGCCCGGCGCCACTTTGGCAGTGTGAACACGAATTTCGTTGCGAGAGATCACTGAGCGGGACGTGGGCGGCCCGGTTTTGTCGTACCCGGCTGCGATGATGTCGTTATGTCGTTGACCGCATCGCCTCCCGCGGCGGTGAGCCCTGCCGAGCGCCTGGAGGTGTTGTTCGACGAGTTGGCGGAGTTGAACGGTCAGCGCAACGCGATTGACGGGCGCACCGTGGAGATCGTGGCCGAGATCGAGCGCGACGGCTTGTGCGGCATCACCGGCGCGCGGTCGGTGCCGGCGTTGGTGGCCGGGAAGACCGGCTGCTCGCCGGCGAACGCGCACACGATCGCCACGATCGCGGGCCGGCTCGAGGAGTTTCCCCGCTGCGCGGCGGGCATGCGGGAGGGTCGGCTGTCACTGGATCAGGTCGGGGTGATCGCGGCGCGCGCGGGTAAGGGTTCGGATGAGCATTACGCAGAGCTCGCCGCGGTCGCGACGGTCAACCAGCTGCGCACCGCGGTCAAGCTGGAACCGCGACCCGAACCCGAATCCCGGCCAGATGAGCCTGAACCGCAGGCCTCGATCACCAAGACCTCCGATGACGAGGGCAGCTGTTGGCGGATCAAACTGCCGCACCCCGATGCGGCGAAGTTCGACGCGGCGTTGGCGTCTCATCGTGATGCGCTGATCGCCGAGTGGAAGCGCGATCGCGACACTGGCGACCGCGCCTGCGATCAGCTGCCACCGATGCCGGGCACTGTCGAGGCGTTCATGCGCCTGGTCGAGGCCGGGTGGGACGTCGACCG
>DASTKA010000616.1:0-4151 GCA_035716165.1 Mycobacterium sp.
GAGATGGCGATGGAGCTGGGCTACACGTCGCTGGCGTTGCGTTCGATGTTCGGCACCAACAACGGCATCGCCGGACAGGTGCTGGTCGGGTTCGGCACCGACGAACAGAAATCCCGCTGGCTGGAGTCGATCGCGTCCGGCGACGTCGTCGCCTCATTCGCGCTGACCGAGCCCGGCGCCGGATCGAACCCGGCGGGCCTGCGAACCAAAGCGGTGCGCGACGGGAGCGATTGGGTGATCTCCGGGCAGAAGCGCTTCATCACCAACGCGCCGGTCGCCGGTCTCTTTGTGGTGTTCGCCCGCACCCGGCCGGCCGACGAGAAGGGCCCGGGAATCGCCGTCTTCCTGGTTCCCGCGGATGCCTCCGGCGTCGAGGTGGGCGCCAAGGACGCCAAGATGGGCCAGGAAGGCGCCTGGACGGCCGACGTCAATTTCACCGATGTGCGCGTCAGCCCCGATGCGCTCGTCGGGGGCAGTGAGGACCACGGATACCGAGCCGCCATGACGTCTTTGGCCCGCGGACGGGTACACATCGCCGCGCTCGCGGTGGGCGCCGCTCAACGCGCACTTGACGAATCGGTGTCCTACGCCGCCACCGCGACCCAGGGCGGGACGCCGATCGGATCCTTCCAATTGGTGCAGGGCATGCTCGCCGACCAGCAGACCGGCGTGATGGCCGGGCGTGCGCTGGTGCGCGAAGCCGCTCGACTGTGGGTCGCAGACGAGGATCGTAGGATCGCACCATCGGCCGCCAAGGTCTTCTGCACCGAAATGGCCGGCAACGTCGCGGATCTCGCGGTGCAGATTCACGGCGGCAGTGGTTACATGCGAGGCGTTGCCGTCGAACGCATCTACCGTGATGTGCGCCTACTGCGGCTGTACGAGGGCACGAGTGAAATACAGCGGTTGATCATCGCATCGAACCTCGTCAAGGCGGCGCAGCGATAAGAGTGGCCGAAGTGGCCGAAGTGGCCGAACCCAATTGAGGAGCGTGTATGAGCGGCAGGCTTGCCGGAAAAGTGGCACTTATCACCGGGGCGGCGCGCGGCCAGGGCCGGGCGCACGCGGTGCGCATGGCGCAGGAGGGCGCCGACATCATCGCGGTTGACATTGCCGGCAAGCTACCGTCCTGCGTGCCTTACGATCCGGCGACCCCCGACGACCTGAGCGAGACGGTGCGCCTGGTCGAAGCTGCGAACCGCCGGATCATCTCCTCGGTGGTGGACACCCGCGACTTCGACGGTCTCCGAAAGGTCGTCGCGGACGGCGTCGCCGAGCTGGGCCGGCTGGACATCATCGTCGCCAACGCCGGGGTGGCGGCTCCGCAGGCCTGGGACGAGATCACGCCCGAGAACTTCCGCGACGTAATGGACATCAACGTCACCGGGACCTGGAACACCGTGATGGCCGGCGCGGAGAAGATCATCGAAGGGGGCCGTGGCGGCTCCATCATCCTGATCAGTTCCGCGGCCGGCATGAAGATGCAGCCGTTCATGATCCACTACACCGCCAGCAAGCATGCCGTCACCGGGCTGGCGCGGGCGTTCGCCGCGGAACTGGGAAAGCATTCGATCCGGGTCAACAGTGTGCACCCGGGCCCGGTGAACACCCCGATGGGCTCCGGTGACATGGTCACCGCGGTAGGCAAGACCATGGAGACCAACCCACAGCTGTCGCACGTCCTCACCCCGTTCCTGCCCGACTGGGTCGCCGAGCCCGAGGAGATCGCCGATACCGTGTGCTGGCTGGCCAGCGACGAGTCGCGCAAGATCACCGCGGCCCAGATTCCGGTGGATCAGGGCTCGACTCAGTACTGAACATCGCTCGCACGGGAATAGGGCCACCGCCCCGGCGTTTGCATCCGACATGAAAGCCTTCAGCGAAACCGAGCGCCAGGAGTTCCTCGCCGACAAGCATGTGGCCGTGCTGTCGGTCGCCGCCACCGAAGGCCGGCCGCCGGCCAGTGTCCCGATCTGGTACGACTACACCCCCGGTGGAAACATCCGGATCATGACCGGGGCGTCCAGCCGCAAAGCCCGACTCATCGAGCGGGCAGGGGCGGTGACGCTGGTGGTCCAGCGCGAGGAGCCGCCGTACCAGTACGTGGTGGTCGAGGGCGCCGTTGTCGAGACCACCAAGCCGGCCCCGGCCGACCTCCAGGAATCGATCGCCATCCGTTACCTGGGCGAGGAAGGCGGGCGCGCGTTCGTGCGCAGCATGGAAGGCGTCGAGGAGGTGCTGTTCACCATCCGGCCCGACCGCTGGCTCAGCGCCGACTTCACCGGCGACCTCTGAGCCGGAGATATACGCGCATCCGCTGATGTTTTGCGGCATGCGCTCGCTTCGTGCTGGCTAACATGAGCGAAATCGAAATCCGCCCTACGGCACGAGCTGTGCCGGCGCGGCTGGGCCGGTATCCGACTGCCCTGGCGTGATCTCCGGCGCTGGTGCTGGCGTTGGCGCTGGCTGCGCTGGCGCTCGGTTGGCGAATGGATTTGGCCCAATGGGCTGGCACTTGCTGCGGACGACCGGCGTCGTCGCGGTGCTACTGCCCTGCCATGTCATGACCGGGTTAGGTTCCTCGGCCATGCTCCCGTCCGGGCACGCCCAATAACACTCGCCCTCAAGCACTCCCACGGGTTCCAACGCCGAAGCGTTGAATACCAGCAATGAGACGCCGGCGACCACAGTGACCACGGCACCGCCAAATACGCAACGATGGCGGCTGCCGTTGATCTCGGTCGGGAAGTCGCACTCGTAATGCTCAGCGACCCCGTCGTATCCGAATGGCCCAACAGCCGGATATGGGCACTGGCCGGGACTGATCTGCTGCCCACCCACGTCGGCGGATGCGATGGCGCACACGGTAACCCATACGGTACAGAGCGAAACGGCAAGTGCCGCAACGACTGTCCGGATTCTAAACGGTTTCACTTTCCCTCGGTCCTGTCGTCGTCTGCGGTGCCGCCGGTCCCCTTGGCTATTACGTGGAGCACAGACCGGTATAAGTTGCCGCCTCACGCACATAGCCCACTTGGGTATATGGATTGATGCCAAGACGAGCGGCGAGGTCGGCGATTGTTCCGGGTCGGTTTTCGACATCAGGGCATGCATCATTCTCTCCAATGACGAACCTAATTTGGTGTGTGTTGAACACGAACCGGTCCGACGCTGTCCCGAATGCAGCCAATAAATAACGCTACGCCGACGGGCGTCGAAATACCGCAAACTGATCTGGTTGAATGGCCGCCCGCCCACAGGCCGGTCAGCAACCAGCATTATGTGATGGCGTCCCAGCCGCTCACGGCGCACTTAACGAATGGCATGCCGGTGGACGCGCAAGATCGCAAAGGCGACCACCACGTAGATGTGGTGGTTATTAGCGTTGACCGCGGCGACCGCCCTAAAATCCAGCCCATGGGATCGGACGGTTTGCAGGTCGTCCTTGGCGAGCTAGAAGCTACCGCCGGTCGGTGGCAGGCGCTCGGCTCCCGGCTCACTGCCACCACGCCACCGTCACCGGGACCGGCGTTTCAACCCACCACGGCGGCGGTGAGCACCGCCCCCCCAAGATGCCACGCGTGCCACCGGCTCACTAAGGCTTGTTGCTAAGGACTGCGAGGAGACATGGCTCCGGTGCTGCTGGTTTTGAAAGTGGCGTTGGTCGTCTTTATTGTCGCAGGCACCGTCACGTTGATCACCCGTGGAGTTCGGCGCTCGCGCGCCAACAGGTAGATCCACGATGGAAAGGCACTAGAGCGCAGCCCGGTTACGAGGCGTCCGCTTTCGGCGCTATGCCGAATACACCGCTTCCCGACTGGGCCTACGGGGATGATGAGGACGATGGTGCCCACGACGACGACCGAAGGCTGCCCACGTGAACACGAACACGCGGAACGTATTCGCGTGCTGAACAGTGACGTTTGTGCATTCGTCGCCTACGCAGGCCCATCTCACCCACGCCTACGCGAAACTCGGACTCATCTCACGCATGCAGATGGCGCAAGAAGCCGCCCGCCGATCAATGCTCGATTAATTCGAGCGTCCCCAGCTCGCGGATCGCCTGGCAACCGCGGCTGAGCATGGTCAGCACCATGTCGTCACCGCGCTCGGTGGCCGCGGCGAATGCGAACCCGAGCGCCGAGATCAGT
>DASTKA010000617.1:0-7930 GCA_035716165.1 Mycobacterium sp.
TCGACATACCATTGCAGCCGGGTGTCGATCCAGTACTGATGCCATTCCTTCGCGGTCGAGGGCTCGACGAAGAATTCCATTTCCATTTGTTCGAACTCGCGGGTGCGGAAAATGAAGTTGCCCGGCGTGATCTCGTTGCGAAAACTCTTGCCGATCTGGCCTATTCCGAAAGGCGGTTTCTTGCGGGCCGTCGTCACCACGTTGGCGAAGTTGACGAAGATGCCCTGCGCGGTCTCCGGCCGCAGATAGTGCAAGCCCTCGTCGGTCTCGATCGGACCCAGGTAGGTCTTGAGCATCATGTTGAATTCGCGCGGCTCGGTCCACTGACCCGGCTCGCCGGTATCCGGGTCGCGGATGTCGGCCAGCCCGTCGGGCGGCGGGTGTCCGTGTTTGGCTTCGTAGGCTTCGATCAGATGGTCGGCGCGGTAACGCTTGTGGGTGATCAACGACTCGACCAGCGGGTCGTGGAACACCTCGACATGGCCGGAGGCCACCCACACTTGCCGCGGCAGGATGATCGACGAATCCAGGCCCACGACGTCGTCTCGTCCGCTGACCACCGAGCGCCACCACTGCCGTTTGATGTTCTCCTTGAACTCCACGCCCAGCGGGCCGTAGTCCCAGGCCGACCGGGTGCCGCCGTAGATCTCTCCCGAGGGAAAGACGAAGCCGCGCCGTTTGGCCAGGTTCACTACGGTGTCGATGACGGACGCCACGGGGTGGTGCACTCCCTTTCCGGATTTGGGCGCACGCGCGGTCAACCGCGGTGCGCAGAGCATCAGTCATGGTAGCGATCGACGCCGCGGTCTTTGACATGCGTCATCACGCATGTGACAGTGGAAGGCGGCCGATAATGACTTCCAATGGCGCATACGTTTCCGCGACCTGGCACTTCTCGAGGTGATGCCGCTCCCATGATGACGTCCCCGTCACCGTCTCCCTCGATGCCGGCCGCCGCCGACGGCGACTCGGACCCGGGCGTGGTCGCCCACGACCACGCCGCGCTCGGCGCCGCTGGGCACTCGGGCGTGGCGGCCTATCCCGTCCCGCCGCCGCGAGACATCCTCGATGCCGCCGGGGAGTTGCTGCGCGCGCTGGCCGCGCCGGTGCGCATCGCCATCGTGCTGCAGTTGCGGGAGTCGCATCGCTGCGTGCACGAGCTGGTCGACGCGCTCGGCGTACCCCAGCCACTGGTCAGCCAGCATCTGAAAATTCTCAAGGCGGCCGGGGTGGTCACCGGGGAGCGCTCCGGGCGCGAAGTGCTCTACCGGCTGGCGGATCATCACCTCGCGCACATCGTCGTGGACGCCGTCGCCCACGCCGGCGAGGAGCCGCGCCAATGAGCGGAACCAGCGTCCGCTCCACCCGGCAGCGGGCGGCGATCTCCACGTTGCTGGAGACGCTCGACGAGTTCCGCTCGGCCCAAGAGCTGCATGACGAGCTGCGCCGCCGCGGCGAGAACATCGGCCTGACGACCGTGTACCGGACATTGCAGTCGATGGCCGCGGCCGGGATGGTCGACACGCTGCGCACCGACACCGGTGAATCGGTGTACCGCAGGTGTTCCGAGCACCATCACCACCACCTGGTGTGTCGCAGCTGCGGCGCCACCATCGAGGTGGGCGATCACGAGGTCGAGGAGTGGGCCACGGAAGTGGCTGCCAAACATGGCTTTTCCGACGTCAGCCACACCATCGAGATCTTCGGCACCTGTTCGGATTGCCGGCGCCGATAGCGATCTACGGCGTCAGCGCCCGACGTATCTCGGCGCCGGTGTCGAGCACCAACAGGATTAAGGTCCTCAGGGCGTCGTCGGTCAGGCCGCCGCCCGGGAAGTTATACCGCAACATCACGTCGGCGGTTTTCGACGCGCTTTTGCCCGAATTGCGTTGAACGGCTTTCTTATTGATTTTCTCGATCAAGCTCACGCTGCCGAAGTTGCTGTCCCGGGCCTGCTTGGCCACCTGATCGCTGACCTTTTTGGTCAGCGGCAGATCCCACGCCAATATCTGGGTCAGCGAGATCAGATCGAGGCCCTCGGCGATGTTGACCACCCGCAACGAGGCGATGGTGCCGTCGTGGCGCACCGTCACCGCGCCGTCGGCCTCCTCCTCGAGTGGAAGGACGTCGCCGAGTATCGAGGCCAGGCGTTGTTGCAGCGGCGCCACTATGCGCTCCCGAATCTGCGATTGCGGGAGGCGTATTCCTCACAGGCCGCCCACAAGTCGCGACGGTCGTAGTCGGGCCACAACTTGTCCTGAAAGACGTACTCGGCGTACGCCGCCTGCCACAGCATGAAATTGCTGGACCGATGCTCCCCCGACGTCCGCAAGAACAGGTCCACGTCCGGGATGTCGGGCCGCTGCAGGTGATGCGCCACCGTCAACTCGCTGACGCGCTCCGGATTCAGCCGTCCGGCGGCTGCGAGGCGTGCGATTTCCTTTGCGGCCTCGGCAATTTCGGCGCGACCGCCGTAGTTCACGCAGTAGTTGACGGTGATGACGTCGTTGTCCTTGGTCATGTCCTCCGCGATCGCCAACTCATTGATCACGCTGCGCCATAGGCGTGGCCGCGAACCCACCCACCGGATCTTGACCCCGATCGTCTTCAGGTTCACCCGGCGCATGCGTACCACGTCGCGGTTGAACCCCATCAGGAAACGGACCTCCTCGGGCGACCGCTTCCAGTTTTCAGTGGAGAAGGCATAGAGGCTGAGCCATTTGATTCCGAGTTCGATTGCACCGCAGACGACGTCGATGACCACCGCCTCGCCCGCCTTGTGGCCGTCGGTGCGGGTCAATCCCTGCTGGGTGGCCCAGCGGCCGTTGCCGTCCATCACGATGGCGACATGGTTGGGCAGTCGGTCGGCCTCGATTCTGGGCGCGGCCGCCTTGGAGATGTGCTGTGGCGGCCGGCATGGCCCGCCGTCCGGGGATGGCGGGAGCTCCGGAAAGACGACCGGCCAGGTCGACTTGTCAGGGAACACCGGGTAGTCGTCGGGCGCGGGGGGCAACTGCGGGAAATCGGTTGGGGCCGTGGCACGCTCGGTCTTTCGGCCCGTGGCGCCGGCCCAGAGTTTAGCCACAGTCCATATCCTGCCCGATCAGCGCCGCGCGCTGTTCGGCGATCGTGCGGTCGGCGTGATACGTCCGTTCCACTAGCGGCAAGGTCTTGAGCTGCCGCTCCAAATGCCACTGCAGGTGTGCGGCCACCAGACCGCTGACGTAGTTGCGGTGCGATTGCGGCGTGTTTTCGGCGAAGTCCCAATCGCCGTCGTGCAGCGCGGACATCAGATCCAGCACCCCCGGCGGCGGTGTCGTCGACCCGGCCGGTCGGCAGTGCGTGCAGACGCTGCCGCCCGCGCCGACATGGAACGCCCGATGGGGACCGGGGGTGGCGCAACGGGCGCACTCGCTCAGCGCCGGCGCCCATCCGGCGATGCCCATCGCACGCAGCAGGTAGGCGTCCAGCAGTAGGTCCCGGGACCGGCGCCCGTCGGCCACCGCCCGCAACGCGCTCACCGTGAGCCCGTGCAGGGCCGGGGCGGGTGCCCGCTCCTCGCCGGCGAGACGTTCGGCGGTTTCCAGCATGGCGCAGCCGCAGGTATAGCGGCCGTAGTCGTTGACGATGTCGGTGGCGAACGCGTCGATCGAGACGACCTGGGTGACGATGTCGAGGTTGCGGCCGGGGTATAGCTGCGCGTCGATGTGCGCGAAGGGCTCCAGCCGCGCGCCGAATTTGCTGCGGGTGCGGCGCACGCCCTTGGCCACCGCGCGGACCAGCCCGTGATCACGAGTCAGCAGGGTGACGATCCGGTCGGCTTCGCCGAGCTTGTGCTGACGCAACACAACAGCTCGGTCTCGGTATAGCCGCATCACAATAGTTTTGCACCCCGCCGCGACATTACGGGTATCCGCGCCGTTAGTCTCGTACCCCGTGATCGGCGCTTCTGGGTTGGGCCCCGGGTCCGTTTCCGGATCCGGCCACCGGCGCCTGCCCACACTCACTGACCTGCTCTATCTGCTGGCCAGCCGTTCGGTGACGTCCACCACACTGGTCGGCCGCTCGCTGCACGCCATCCACGCCAGCCAGCCAACGCTCAACGCCTTCCGGGTGGTGCTCACCGAGTCGGCGCTGGCCGACGCGGCGGAGGCAGACCGGCGACGCGCGGCCGGTGACACCGCCCCGCTGCTCGGCATTCCGATCGCCGTGAAAGACGACGTCGATGTTGCCGGGGTCCCCACGGCCTTCGGGACAGAGGGGTGGGTGCCACCAGCGACGCACGACGCCGAGGTGGTGCGCCGCCTCAAGGCGGCCGGCGCGGTCATCGTCGGCAAGACCAATACCTGCGAGCTCGGCCAGTGGCCGTTCACCAGCGGGCCCGGTTTCGGGCATACCCGCAACCCCTGGTCGCGCCGGCACACCCCGGGCGGATCGTCGGGCGGCAGCGCCGCCGCGGTGGCCGCGGGTCTGGTGACCGCGGCGATCGGCTCCGACGGCGCCGGCAGCATCCGGATCCCGGCGGCGTGGACGCATCTGGTGGGCATCAAGCCGCAGCGTGGGCGCATCTCGACCTGGCCGTTGCCGGAGGCGTTCAACGGCATCACGGTCAACGGGGTGCTGGCCCGGACCGTGGCCGATGCCGCGCTGGTGCTCGACGCCGCTTCCGGCAACGTCGAGGGCGATCGGCACAAGCCGCCCCCGATCACCGCCTCCGACTTCGTCGGCAAAGCGCCGGGCCCGCTGAACATCGCGCTGTCCACCCGGTTCCCCTTCACCGGCTTCCGGCCGAAGCTGCACCCGGAGATCCTGGCCGCGACGCGATCGGTCGGCAAGCAACTCGAACTGCTCGGCCACACCGTGGTGCCGGGCAACCCGGACTACGGCGTGCGGCTGTCGTGGGACTTTCTCGCCCGATCCACCGCGGGCCTGCGGGATTGGGAAGAGCGGCTCGGCGAGGGCGTCGTACTGGACCCCCGCACCCTGTCCAACCTGCGCATGGGTGCCGTGCTGGGCCAGGCGATCCTGCGCAGCGCGCGGCGCCATGAAGAGGAAGACCAGCGCCGGGTCGGCTCGATCTTCGACATCGTCGACGTGGTGGTGGCGCCGACCACGGCGCAGCCGCCGCCGCCGGCACGCGCGTTTGACCGGTTGAGTGGCTTCGGCACCGACCGCGCCATGATCGCGGCATGCCCGCTGACCTTCCCGTGGAACGTCCTGGGCTGGCCGTCGATCAACGTTCCGGCGGGCTTCACCTCCGACGGCTTGCCGATCGGTGTGCAGCTGATGGGTCCGGCGAATAGCGAGGGCATGCTGATCTCGCTGGCCGCCGAGCTGGAAGCCGTCTGCGGATGGGCGAGCGCGCAGCCCCAGTCGTGGTGGGATCAGACGACGGACGCTCCTCCGGTCAACGGTGCGTCCGGACCCAGAGGCTGACACCTCGCACGGCGAATCAGCCGCTGACAACCGGGTATCCGTCCCACATGGACCAATCGGAAGCCCCACTGCTCGATGCGCTGGCAAATTATCGGGCGCAGAACCGGTACGGGTTCACGCCGCCGGGCCACCGGCAGGGCCGCGGCACCGACGACCGCGTGCTGCAGGTGCTGGGCCGCGAACCGTTCCTCGACGATGTGCTGTCCAGCGGCGGCCTGGATGACCGCAGGTCTACCAACAAATATCTGCAGCGCGCCGAGGATCTGATGGCCGACGCCGTGGGCGCCAAGAAGGCCGGGTTTTCCACCTGCGGCAGCTCGCTTTCGGTCAGGGCGGCAATGATGGCGGTTGCCGGCGGCGACGGCGGCCTGCTGGTCGGCCGCGACAGCCACAAGTCGATCGTGGCGGGGCTGATCTTCTCCGGTGTGGAGCCGCGCTGGATCACTCCCCAGTGGGACGCCGACCACCACTTTTCGCATCCGCCCTCGCCGCAGCAAGTCGAGGACGCCTGGGACAAGCACCCGGACGCCTCGGGTGCGCTGGTCGTCAGCCCCAGCCCGTACGGCACCTGCGCCGACATCGCCGGCATCGCCAAGGTGTGCCATGGGCGCGGCAAGCCGCTGATCATCGACGAGGCGTGGGGGGCGCACCTGCCGTTTCATGAGGACCTGCCGACCTGGGCGATGGATGCGGGAGCGGACGTCTGTGTGGTGAGCGTCCACAAGATGGGCGCCGGTTTCGAGCAGGGCTCGGTGTTTCATCTGCAGGGCGACCTGATAGATCCGGACCGCCTTTTCGGCTGTGCGGATCTGCTGATGACGACCAGTCCCAACGTCCTGTTGTATGCGGCCATGGACGGGTGGCGCCGGCAGATGGTGGAGGACGGCCACGAATTGCTGGATTCCGCACTGGGTTTGGCGCGGCAGGTGCGCGAGGAGATCGAGCTCATTCCCGACGTGGAGGTGCTCGACGACGAACTGCTAGGCGCGCAGGCCTCTCACGACCTGGACCGGATGCAGGTATTGATCGACGTATCGGCAACGGGCACATCGGGTTACCAGGCCGCCGACTGGTTGCGCGCGCACGCCCACGTCGATATGGGCATGACCGATCACCGTCGCATTCTGGCCACCTTGTCCATGGCCGACGACAAGGAGACCCTGGGGCGCCTCACCGATGCGCTCAGGGCTTGGCGAACCGCGGCAGACGACTTCGAACCGGCGCCGCGCATCGCGCTTCCTTCGCCGGAGGAGCTGCAATTGGAATCCGTTGAGTTGCCGCGCGACGCGTTCTTCGGGCGGGTCGAAGTGGTACCCACTAAGGGTGCCGCCGGCAGGATCGCCGCGGAACAGATCACGCCCTATCCCCCTGGTATCCCCGCCGTCGTCCCGGGTGAGCGTCTCAATGATGCTGTGCTGGAATACCTTTGCTCGGGCGTCGAGGCGGGCATGAATCTTCCCGATGCCGCGGATCCGTCCTTACGGTCGATCCGGGTGCTGGCCTGACCCGCGGGTGCGTGTGCCCGGTATATAGCCTTTCCCAATTGCGCTAGCGCCGGCGCTAGCACGAATGAAACTCGCCTATTGCCTGGGCGTGCGGCGTTCGGCCGCGCCCGCTAAAAGCCCAGCCTGCCAAGCTGCTTGGGGTCGCTCTGCCAGTTTTTCGCGACCTTGACGCGCAGGTCGAGGTAAACCTGTGTGCCCAGGAGCTTTTCGATCTGGGCGCGCGCAGCGGTGCCGACCTCCCGCAGCCGGGCACCACCCTTGCCGATGACGATCCCCTTCTGGCTGTCCCGTTCGACGTACAGCAGGGCATGCACGTCGATCAGGTCGTCGCGATCTTCCCGCGGGTTGACTTCGTCGATGACGACCGCCAACGAATGGGGTAGCTCGTCGCGAACGCCCTCGAGGGCGGCCTCCCGGATGAGCTCGGCCATCAGGACCTCCTCGGGTTCGTCGGTCAGCTCACCATCGGGGTAGTACGCCGGGCCGGGCGGCAGCGCGGCGGCCAGCACGTCGATCAAGATGTCGACCTGCGCCCCGGTCACCGCCGACACCGGGACGATCTCCGCGGAGTCACCGACCAGCTCGCTGACCGCCATTAACTGCGCGGCCACCCGGTCTTTGGGCGTCTTGTCGATCTTGGTGACGATCGCGACCAACGTCGTCCTCGGGGCGGTCGCGCGGATCTGCTCGACGATCCACCGGTCCCCCGGACCGATCGCTTCGTCGGCCGGGATGCACAGACCGATCACGTCGACCTCGGAATACGTATCGCGCACAAGGTCGTTGAGCCGCTTGCCCAGCAGGGTGCGCGGCCGGTGCAGGCCCGGAGTGTCGACGAGGATGATCTGGAAGTCGTCGCGGTGCACGATGCCGCGGATGGTGTGCCGCGTGGTCTGCGGCCGCATCGAGGTGATCGCGACCTTGGTCCCGACGAGCGCATTCGTCAGCGTCGATTTTCCGGTGTTGGGGCGGCCGACCAAACACACGAA
>DASTKA010000618.1:0-5997 GCA_035716165.1 Mycobacterium sp.
ATCCCGCCGGGTGGCCACGCCCGAAATCATCGACTTGCGGGCCTGGGCCGCAGTCGCTTTCGGCGTTGCTGAGTGCGCCCGGGGTGACCGAGCGTACTCAATTGCGTTCGCGTTTCGGCTTTTTGGCAATCCACGGCGGTGGGCTCGAAGAGATGACCGACGTGATCGCCGAACGCGCGGCCGAGGCGGCCGGTGCGTCGGTGTACGTGGTGGACCACCCCGACCACTACCCGCATCACCTGTCGTCGGCTTTGTTCGACCCGGCGGAGTCACCGCGGCTCGCCGAGTTCCTCGACCATGTCGACGTCGCGGTGTCGCTGCACGGATACGGCCGCGATGGACGCAGCACCCAGCTGTTGGCCGGCGGCCGCAACCGGGACTTGGCCGCTCATTTGAGCCGGCACATCCACCTGACCGGCTACCAGGTGATCACCGACCTTGACGACATTCCGCCGGAATTGCGGGGCCTGCACCCGCGCAATCCCGTGAACCGGATGCGTGGCGGCGGCACCCAGCTGGAGCTCTCAGCCCGGGTCCGCGGGATCAGCCCCCGCAGCCCACTGCCGGGTGACGATGGCTTGTCGTCGGTCACCAGCGCCCTGGTCCAGGGATTGGCCGGGGCCGCCCGTAGTTGGTCGATCTCGGATCGTTGAACGGAGATTGTTGGTGGCCAAGGATTTTCGCTTCGGAATGAGCATGCGGTTCTTCAAGTCGCGCGAGGCACTGCTCGACAAGGCCAAGCGCGCTGAAGATGCGGGCTTCGACATTCTTTGTGTGCCCGACCATTTGGGCGCCGCCGCGCCCTTCCCCACGCTGACCGCGGTCGCGATGGTCACCACGAGGCTGCGGCTGAGCATGTATGTGCTCAATTCCGCGTTCTACAAGCCGGCCCTGCTCAGCCGCGACATGGGAGCTCTCGATCTGCTGAGCGACGGCCGCCTCGAGATCGGGCTGGGCACCGGCTACGTCCGGGAAGAGTTCGAAGCTGCCGAAATCCCGTATCCCAGCGCCGGGGCCCGAGTCGACTACCTCGAACACATGACGAAGTACCTGAAGGAACACCACCCGTCGACGCCACTCATCATCGCCGGCAACGGCGACCGGGTGCTGACCATCGCCGCCCGCAACGCCGACATCATCGGGCTCACCGGCTCCAAGGTTCGCGACGTCGAGGATCCGTTCGCCGAGCGCGTCGACTTCGTCCGCAACGCCGCCGGAGATCGGTTCGACTCACTGGAGCTGAACCTGGCCATCACGGCGATGCCGCGAACCGGCGAGACAGAGCCGGACCTCAAGCTCACCCGCGCCTACTCGCCGGACCTGTCCGACGAGGAGATCCTGTCCCAGCCCTCGGTGCTCAGCGGTTCGCCCCGCGAAATCGCCGACACCCTGTCGGCATACCGGGAGAAGTACGGTGTGTCGTCGTTCACCGTGCAGGACAACAACATCGAGAACTTCTCGAAGGTCATCGCCGAACTGCGCTGACCGCCGCGCCGATCAATGGGCCGGCGTGCCGGTAAGCTCAGGCCGTCCGCCCTCGTAGCTCAGGGGATAGAGCACGGCTCTCCTAAAGCCGGTGTCGCAGGTTCGAATCCTGCCGGGGGCACAGCTTCTACCAGCCCAAACATGAAAAATCGGGCCCGGCGTGTGATCTATGTGTGATCCGGTGTCGGCGCCAGGCCCAGTTTCCCGTTTGCCGGGGTCAAGCTCAGTTTTGAACTTGATCGGCCGCGCACGGGTCGCCGACACACAGCGGCAACTCCCAGTTGGGAAGGTAGTTGAGGTCAGGCCGAATCGGCTAGAACCAGACCTTTCGGCCACCCACAGGACGCCCGACTGCGCCGAGGATCCACAAGATGATGCCGATGACAACAAGGATGCCGCCGATTGTGTAAAGGATCGACAGGCTCGTGAAATAACCGACTATCAAGAGAATGATGCCCAGGATAATCACACCATGCTCCCCTCTAGTGAGTGCCCGTTTAATTAGCGTGCGACGCTCGTATACCCGCCACAATGCACTTCAATCGCAGTCAGCTTTGCTTCGATACGGCGGCGCGCCGCAAGCTGCGGCTCTCCTTCGAGCTAACTGGACGTTGACTGCATGTTCCGCAAATCAGAGGGTGGTCACCCCCACGGCGGGACTACGCTGCACTGAATCGGGCAACGTCATCGACCACCCATGTTCTTCCGGGGCGCAACTCGCACCCCGCGGGCAAAGTTAACTTGAACGGGAACAGTGCATGACCGACACCACCGGCGGCGATCAGTCGGTCCAGCCGCCAGCACCTCCCGGCAGGGGTCGGGCACGCCGAGGAAGTGCCCCGAGGCGTCGAGCAGAGCTTGGCAGCCAATACCTTCGCCGGTCTGGCTGTTTGGAAATCACGCCAGGTTTCCAAAACAGCTTCGCCGCGCCGGTGACCGCTATAGCATCCACTGTCGCAACGCATAACGAACCCGCGAGAAAGGCACGCCGATGCAAAGGACCACAACGACCTGAGAGTTGTCGCACTGACCGCAGTGCTAACTGCTGTGATGCTGCTGTCGTCGGGCTGCATATCGGCCTACGTCCCGGTTTCGGTCACCCTCTGAGCCCCATGAGCCCTGGGCGTGCAGGTCGTCGCGCGCCGCCCCGTTTTTGGAACTGGTGAAGTAGCGGCGCTGCTGGTCGCAGCCGGATCGCTGCTATGGCAGATCATTTCGTGGCGGCGCAGCGGCGCTCGCGTGAAGGTGACAACCGGCTCAGGAATCCTCGTACCGCAAGGCATCGGGTTCATCTCCATCGAGGCAAACAGCTTGGTGCCGCTCGATCCGCTGTTCCGGTGTCACAGCCGAATTGAGGCGGCTTTGCACGCCGTGCCCCGTACCAGTGGCGGGTTTCGATCTGCTCGAAGGCGTCGGCGATTTCGTCGTGGCTTCGCATGGCGGGCCTGCCGCGTTTCTCGTCGGCTTCGATGTATGCGGCGAGTTCGTCGGGTGTCATCGCGGCGTAGTCAGGGCCGAGGAATTGGTGGATCGTGCGGGTGTCGTCGCTCATGGTGTGAATTCCTCTCTCTCAGTGTTGGTTTCGGTGGCGCGGGTGCGCTTCGCCCAACACGACGGGCAGTAGTAGCCGCCGTCGCGGCGGCCAGGAACGGCCAGCCAGCGCAACCCGCGAATCGGTTGGCGGCAGTCGAGGCAGCGAGGCAGGCCGGTGGTCATGGGCTCGAACTCCTGTCTGGCGATTGGTATTTCGTGCGGATCGGTTGGTTGAGGATTTCGTCCTGGCGTTGAAGTCTTGTGAATTCGGCGAGGTCGAAATTGCAATGGCCACACCGGCGCGGGTTTTCACCACGGCGGGCCTCGGGGCCCAGCCGTATCCAGCGGCCACAGCGCAGGCACGGGGCGTCGTCGGTGTCGTTCACGTCAGCGGTGTGAGGCGATTTGCTACCCCGACAAATTCGAATCCAACCGGGGGCACTTAGTCGGTGGTGTGTGACTTCGGTTGATGCTTGACGGATCTATGTCGGGTGATGCCTGACAGTGTTTCGGCTGATGCTTGACAGTTGTTCCGGCTGATCCTTGACACTCCCAAGATGAGAGAGTTGAGCGTGGCCGAGCAGCGGTATCAGGCCGTGATGGCCGTAGTGGGTGATGGCCTGTCGATCTCGCAGGTCGCTGACTGCCTGGATTATTGCCAACCGGGATTGCGCGAGACCCGCAAGCCGACGTTTGTGCACAGCCGGGCGAAGTGCAGTAGTCGCTTACTCTAAACGTCCGTCCTGTGCGGTGCGACCATGCCAATTATGAGTGGATTTCGTGTGGGCCTGGGCAATGAGATCGTGAATTCCCGCTACTCCGCGACGGCATTTGCCCGCGCCGACTACCTGACCGCCGCGGCGGCCGGTCTTGACTCGTACTGGCTGGGCGATCACCTCAACTCGCTGTTTCCCCGGTCGATTTACACACCGCAGTACCTCGGTGTGGCGAAAGTGGTCCCGAAGATTGACGCCTGTCCGGAGCCCTGGACGCTCCTCGGTCATCTCGCCTCCGGCACCCGGTTTGGCCGTGTGCGGCTCGGTGTCGGCGTGACCGACGCCAGTCGCCGCAACCCCGCAGTTACCGCCCAGGCCGCCGCGACGCTGCATCTGATTACCCGGGGCCGCGCCATCCTCGGCATTGGCGTAGGGGAGCGCGAGGGCAACGAACCCTATGGTGTCGACTGGACCAAGCCGGTAGCGCGATTCGAAGAAGCCATCGCCACGATTCGTGCCCTGTGGGACTCCGGCGGCGAACTCGTCTCGCGGGATTCGCCGTACTTTCCCTTGCAGAATGCGGTGTTCGACCTTCCGCCGTACCGTGGCAAATGGCCCGAGATATGGATCGCCGCGCACGGGCCGCGGATGCTGCGGGCCACCGGGCGCTACGCCGACGCTTGGTTCCCAGCGCTAATACTGCGGCCGAAAGAGTATGCACGCGGCCTTGAGGCAGTGCAGACGGCCGCGTCCGATGCCGGGCGGGACCCTACCTGTATCACGCCGGCGGTGTGGCTGTTCGTCATCACCGGCCGAAGCCAACAGGAAGTCGAGGAGACCCTGAGCTCGGAAGCCGCGAAAGCATTCGCGCTCAATGCACCGGCTGAGATGTGGGCCAGCCACGGTGTGCAACACCCTCTCGGAGATGACTTCTCCGGCGGTCAGGACCTGGTTCCGCAAACATTGGACAAAGAGACGGTGCTGTCCTACATCAAAGATGTGCCGCTATCGATGCTGAAAGAAGCGTTTCTGACCGGGACGCCGGAAGATGTGATCGACCAGGCCGCCGAGTGGCGCGACCACGGGCTGCGTTACTTAGTGGCCTGCAACGTCAGCATTCTGCAGCCCAGCCTGCGGAAGGGCATGGCTTCAAATGCACCATTCTTCAAGATCCTGCGAGGTTTGAAGAAGCTCTGAGCCAGCCAGAAACTGAACCCGGCAATACGCCATGTGGCTGGTATGGCATTCGCCAGAGGACTGTTGGTCAGACAAGAGAGGTACCGCGCCCGGTTTGTCGCAGCGCCGACTTGCCTTGCCAAAGCGGTGAAGTGCTGCCGGAGACTTGCAACCATATGCTCCGCCCATGCGTGACATGGAGACTATCGACTCGGAGTTGCGATTGGTTGCGGCTCTTGGCCGCGCGGCTCTGGAGCGTGGTGGGTCGCTGGCCGTCGATGAAAGTGGCGGATGCGCTGCTGGATAAGCGACGTGAGCTGACCCGTCGGCGGCTGCACACGGGACCTTTGACCCTAGCCCCCCAGCGACATTCGCTTCTTGAATGTATCTGCTAGCAATGAAGTTTGCTGGCCGGCATCAAGCCGTTGGGTCGGGAAAATGGGAGATGTCATGAAGTACGTGTTGGAGTGGTGCGTTCGTCCGGGTATCGGTGGCCAGCAAGCCGAGGCAGACACGCGACGCGCGGTCGAGCTGTACAGCAAGTGGCAGCCGCGCGTACGGATTCTGCAATTCGTTGGCCGGATCGATGCCGAAGGCGGATTCATGGTCTGTGAGGCCGATAACCCCGCCGACATCCTGGAAGGCACCGCGAAACTGGCGAACTACGTCCAGTACACGTGCCACCCAGTGGTTGACGTTGACGAGTGGATACAGGCCGGCCAGGAGGGCATCAGCTTCCGCAACGGCATTAGCTGAACCTTGAAAAAACGCCGCCCAGACTCGGTGCTGGGCGGCGTTTTGCAGCGGTGCGTGATGCCATCGCTGGAGCGGGGCTGGCCGCTGCCGTCGATAGACGTTGCTGTCTGCGGCTAACCCAATCCATCGGTTATTCACCACTAGTGGCAGGGATCGTCTCCCCAAGGCATTGGTGGATGGTCAACCACAAAGTTGGCCCAGCTGTCCGTGATTGGAGCTCGCGTCGCATTGCGTCTGCTCGCGTCGTTGAACGAAGTCGTTTATGCAATCCTGGTGGGCAGCGGGATCGATAATGCCGGCGCAGGGGTCGTCGGCGTGTGCTTGTGCCAAT
>DASTKA010000619.1:0-3749 GCA_035716165.1 Mycobacterium sp.
CTGATCGTCGGCTATGTCGCAGACAACGAGCACGACGAGGCACGATTCGTCGCCGAGGAGATCGACGCGCTCGCCGAGAAGGGCGAAATCACCTACAACGACGTCGCCGTCTTCTACCGCACCAACAACTCGTCGCGATCCTTCGAAGAGGTGTTCATCCGCGCCGGGATCCCGTACAAAGTGGTTGGGGGAGTGCGCTTTTACGAACGCAAGGAGATTCGCGACATCGTCGCCTATCTCCGGGTGCTGGACAACCCCGGCGACGCGGTCAGCATGCGGCGCATTCTCAATACGCCGCGGAGGGGCATCGGCGACCGAGCCGAGGCGTGCGTGGCGGTCTATGCCGAGAACACCGGCGCGAGTTTCGCCGACGCGCTGGTGGCCGCGGCCGAAGGCAAAGTCCCAATGCTCAATTCGCGTGCCGAAAAGGCGATCGCCGGTTTCGTCGAGTTGCTGGACGAACTGCGCGGCCGCCTGGACGACGATCTGGGTGACCTGGTCGAGTCGGTGCTCGAACGCACCGGATACCGCAGAGAACTGGAATCCTCGACCGATCCCCAAGAGCTGGCGCGATTGGACAACCTCAACGAACTCGTCAGCGTGGCACACGAATTCAGCACCGATCGGGCCAACGCCGCGGCACTGGGCGAGTCCTTGCAAACACCCGAGGACGAAGACGTGCCGGATACCGGTGTGCTGGCCGAGTTCTTGGAACGGGTATCGCTGGTCTCCGACAGCGACGAGATCCCGGAAGACGGCTCCGGCATGGTCACCCTGATGACGCTGCACACCGCAAAGGGCCTCGAATTTCCGGTGGTGTTCGTCACCGGCTGGGAGGACGGAATGTTCCCCCACATGCGGTCATTGGACGATCCGGTCGAACTCTCCGAGGAGCGGCGGCTGGCCTACGTCGGGATCACCCGTGCGCGCCAACGGCTCTACGTCAGCAGGGCCATCGTCCGGTCCTCGTGGGGACAGCCCATGCTCAATCCGGAATCGCGCTTTCTGCAAGAGATTCCGCAAGAACTCATCGAATGGCGACGCACGGCTCCGGCCCCGTCGTTCAGCGCGCCGGTGAGCGGCGCCGGCCGGTTCGGCACTCCACGGGCGGCCCCGACCCGCTCGGCGATGAGCAAGCGTCCGCTACTGGTGCTCGAACCCGGCGACCGGGTTACGCACGACAAGTACGGGCTGGGCCGGGTCGAGGAAGTGTCCGGCGCCGGCGAATCGGCAATGTCGCTGATCGACTTCGGCAGTTCGGGACGGGTGAAGCTGATGCACAACCACGCCCCGCTCAGCAAGCTCTAGCGGCGGTCAGGCGTCCAGCCAGCGCTTGGTTTGTGGCAGCAGCACCAGCACCACCGTGGCGATCGGCAATATGGGCAGCAGGTGTACGACCCACGCGACCCGGGCCCCGGCGATGAACACGCCGATGTAAGTGAGGACGGCGACCAGCGCGCCGGCCATCAGAAGGTAGCGGGCGATCGATCGGCGCTGCAACAGCAGGATCACGCCCGACACCGTGGTTCCCGCGAAAACCAGGGCCAGGAACGCGACCGCGATGCAGAACAGGCGGTCGCTTCGCCACCAACCGGCGATCAGGTCGGTGGCCACCACGGATGTGGCCCAGCCGCTGACGATGCTCACCGCGCACGCGGCAACGGCCGTCCGGCCGGTGGGCTCGACGGCCGGTATTCCGGCATAACCTG
This sequence comes from Mycobacterium sp., assembly GCA_035716165.1. Taxonomy (GTDB): domain Bacteria; phylum Actinomycetota; class Actinomycetes; order Mycobacteriales; family Mycobacteriaceae; genus Mycobacterium. The sequence goes on from DASTKA010000619.1 coordinate 1,710, forward strand.
CGCGGCCGGCGGCGGAACCGGCCCGGTAGGGCGGTGGTTGCGCGGCGATGTGGGTGGTCGGCGTGTCCGGCGTGGTGGGGATCGGCCCGGTCGGCGCACGCCGAATGATCCGTGTCCGTGTGTCGGAGGGTGACTCGTGCTCGGGTGCGGGCTCGGGCGGAGGCGGATCCGAAGGTTCGTCGTTCGGCGCGGTCACCTCAGCCAGAGTAGTTGCCGACGCTAAGACCACGCTTAGCGAGCCACGGCACGGGGTCGATCCGCTCGCTGCCGCCCTGCAGGACCTCGAAATGCAGGTGCGGGCCGGTGGAGTTGCCCCGGTTGCCCATCGTGGCGATCTGGTCACCGGCCATCACGCGCTCACCGACGCTGACCAACGTGGTGTTGACGTGGCCGTAGAGCGTGACCGTGCCGTCGGCGTGGCGCAGCTTCACCCACATCCCGTAGCCGGCGGTCGGGCCGGCATCGATGACGACGCCGTCGGACACCGCGTAGATCGGGGTGCCGATGGAGTTGGCGAGGTCGATACCGGCGTGCAGCACGCCCCAGCGGTAGCCGAAGTTGGAGGTGAAGATCCCCTTGGTGGGCATCACGTACAGCGGCTGGGACAACCGAGCCTCACGCTGGGCGCGATCGTTGGCGAACGCGACGCCCTTGGCGAGCTCTTGGTTGTGCAGCGCAGCGGTGGCCGCCGGCGCGGCGGCGATCACCTGGGGGCCGCGGACGGTGTCGGTGCCGCCCGACGCGCCGGTGAGCGCGGACGCGTTGGCCGTCAGCACGGCGTCGGTCTTGGGGGTGTCGGCGTGGCTGGTGGCTGTGTGGGCCGCCGCGGCGGCCGCGCCGGCGGCCATCGCCGAGATGAGCAGGCGGCCCCGGGCCGCGCTGGTCGGTTGCTTGCGGTGCTGTCCGCCGCGGCGTGCGACGCCGACCAAATCGGTGGCGTGGGGGCGATCGAAGCGCCGCTCGGTGGGCGGCTCGATGACCACCCGCGGCAGCACCTCGGTGACGGGGGCGGCCAGCCATACCGGGCACAGATCGTCGGCGGCGTGCAGGTCGTCGAGCTCGGGTGCCATCAGCACCTGTGCCTCGTTGTCGAACGTGGAGTCGTGGCTGAAGTCAAGGTCGCGGAGATCGCCGGCGTCGTCGCTGAACTCGAAGTCGAAGTCGTCGAAATCGAAGCCGTCGAGCGGGAGGATTTCGGTGACTTCGGTGCGGTGGGGTGCGTCTGACCAGCGCGCACCTGCTGCGCGACCTACCCTCACAACGCCTTCAGTCACGGCAGAAGGCCGGGCAAAACGGTGTTGGGACAACCTGAAATGTCCTCGTATCGTGACCATAACGTTATCTGGACCTTAGGAAGGTAGCCGCTAACGCGCTGGGCTGGCAACCTCGTTGCAGAATCCGGGCGGTTTTGTGATTTGGATCACGCGGACGGTCAACCCGGAGCTCGTGAGCTGTGCCACACCGGCGGATGCGGCGGTAAAGGCCGTTTGAAGGGTGGATACAGTTCGTCCGTGCGTGTTGCCGAGTGCGGCGCCGCCCACCAAGAGGCCTAGCAGTTGAGTCGAGCGAAGACAGAGAGCCCATGGACCTTTTCGAGTATCAAGCAAAAGAGTTGTTCGCCAAGCACAACGTACCGACTACGCCGGGACGCGTGACCGACACGGCCGAGGGCGCTCGGGAGATCGCCACCGAGATCGGACGTCCGGTGATGGTCAAAGCGCAGGTAAAGGTCGGTGGACGTGGCAAGGCGGGTGGCGTCAAGTACGCGGCGACGCCCGACGACGCCTACGAGCACGCCAAGAACATCCTCGGTCTCGACATCAAGGGACACGTCGTGAAGAAGCTGCTGGTCGCCGAGGCCAGCGACATCGCCGAGGAGTACTACATCTCCTTCTTGCTCGACCGCGCCAACCGCACCTACCTGGCCATGTGCTCGGTGGAGGGTGGCATGGAGATCGAGGAGGTGGCCGCGACCAAGCCGGAGCGCCTGGCCAAGGTTCCGGTGGACGCCGTCAAGGGCGTCGACCTGGCGACCGCGCG
>DASTKA010000620.1:0-3001 GCA_035716165.1 Mycobacterium sp.
GGAAATGAGGTACAGCACCGCGTTGCTCACATCGGAGGCTTCGATGAGCGTCGCGGGCAGCGCGTTGAGAAAGATGGGCACCAAATCGGGACGCCGCTCGGCGATCAGGGGGTGCATGCTCGGCGGTGCCATTCCGGTGGCGACCCCGGTGGGGTGCACGGTGTTGACGCGAATGTTCTGTGCCGCAAGCTCATTGGCCAGCGCCAGGGTCATCCCGACGATGCCGTGCTTGGAGGCGGTGTAGGGCACATGCAGCGGCGTGCCCTTGATGCCGGCCGACGAGCTGATGTTGACCAGGCTCCCGCCCCCCTGGGCTAGCAGGTGGGGGAGCGCGGCCGCGCAGGTGTTCCAGGCGCCGATCAGGTTGACGTCGAGGACCAGCCGCCACTGTTCGGCGGTGGTGGTGTCCCAGGTGCCGACGGTGAGCACGCCGGCGTTGGCGACCGCGCCGTCGAGTCCGCCGAGTTCGTCGACGGCTTCGCCGACGGCCGCCTTCATGGCGGCCTCGTCACGCACGTCGACGATCTGGGTGATCGCGCGACGGCCGTGTTTCTCCACCAGTTGCGCGGTCTGGTTCAGGTCGTCCTCGGTGGCCAGCGGGTACTCCAAACCCTCTGGCGTGGAGCAGATGTCCACCAGGATGCAGTCGGCGCCTTCTTCGGCCAGCCGCACCGCGTGCGAGCGTCCCATGCCGCGTGCGGCCCCGGTGATCAGAACCCGTTTGCCCGCGACGCGGCCGCCGGCGTTGTTCGATGTCATCCGCGCATCAAACCTTGTTGCAGAAGCCCGCGTCGACGGGAAAGGTCACGCCGGTGACGTACTTCGCGTCATCGGAGACCAGATAGGCGATGGCGGCGCTGACGTCCTCGGGTTCCATCATGCCGACGGGCATCGGATTTTGCAGATGAGGGCCCGCGCCGGGATTCTTCTCCAGGAATTCGATCATGTCCGGGTTGGTCGCCATCATCGTGTTCACCGCGGCCGGGTGCACTGTGTTCACCCGGATGCTCAGCGGCGCAAGCGCATTGGCCAGCGTGCGCATCAACCCGACGATCCCGTGTTTGGACGCCGCGTAGCCCAGGCCGCCACCCTGCAGGCCGCCGAAACCCTTGATGCCGGCGGTCGAGCTGGTGAAGATCATGACCCCGCCGCGGTTACCGGCCAGCAGATGTGGGATGGCCGCCCACGCCGTGTGATAGGCCCCGTCGAGGTTGACGCCGGTGACCGCGCGCCATTGCGCCAGCTCCTCCTCGATACTCAACTGGCGAAACGCCAAGGGCGCGATCCCGGCGTTGGCCAACACGATGTCGAGGCGGCCGAAGTGCTCGACGCCGGCATCCAGTGCGGCCCTCACCTGCTCGAAGTCACGCACATCGGCGACCGTGCCCAGCATCTTGCCGCCGGCCTCTTCGACCAGCGCCACGGTCTCGTCCAGCTCCTCATGGGAGGCCATCGGGTAACCGTTGGCGGGAATGTCGGCGCAGATGTCGATGCCGATGATGTTGGCGCCCTCGCGCGCGAGGCGCACCGCGTGGCTGCGGCCCTGGCCGCGCGCCACCCCGGTGATGAAGGCGACTCTGCCATCCAATGCACCCATGGCGCTCGTCCTCTCATCGGCCCAGATCAAGGCAGAGTAACGACGTTACTCAACTGCGCACAGTAACATGGTTACTGTGAAGGCAAAAGGGGCCGCGTCGGATGCGGTGGCCGTGGGCGGCGCTGCCGGGCGGCGGGCCGATCCGATCCTGGACATCGTGGTCGAGATGCTCGATAGCGAGGGCTACGAGGCGGTCCAGCTGCGTGAGGTGGCTCGGCGGGCCCGCGTGTCCCTGGCGACGATCTATAAGAGGTATCGCACGCGCGACGAGCTCATTGTCGCGGCGCTCGAGGGATGGATGGACGCCAACCGCTATGCGCGGTTGCCCTCGCTGATCGATGATTTGCCCGGCGGGTCGATCTATGTGGACCTGATGCACGTGATGAGGACCATCTTCGAGCCGTGGGAACGGCATCCGTTGATGCTGCGCTCCTACTTCCGGGCGCGATCGGGCCCCGGCGGAAAGCGCCTCATCCAGCGCGGTGTCGACGCCGTCGTTCCGGTCGCCAAAGCCGTTCTGGCGCAAGCCGAGCCGGGATTCGCCAAAGATCTCGAACTCATCCTCACCGGCGCCGTCTACGGGTTTCTCACCCGGTTCGCGCAGGGGGAGATCGACGTCACCGAAATCGTGCCGGGGATCGAGCGCACGGTGTTCTGGTTGACCACCGCGTATGAGCATGGCCTCGCCGCCCCCGCACCCGGATGAGTCGAAGTGACGCCCGATAACGGTGCGGGCCTTGGCAATCGCAAGAGAAATCGCGCAGACCCGACTTTCATGACGAGCAGTGGGTTGCCTTGACCCGACCGTCGGGTGACCCCAATTTGGCCAGCGCGTCGTTCGCGGATGTTGTCGTGTCGGGGCCCGACCCGCCTTCGAACCGGCCGGAAACGCGATCGAACGCCACCGATGCGCAGCCGTTGCGCGCGCCGGCCACCACTTGGCACACGTCACCGGCTTCGGCGGCGCAGCGGGTGAGGGCGATTTGGTTTGCCTGGTCCTGGGTGCTCCCCGTGCCCCAGCCGGCGGCCCGCTCGCTGGCCACTGACACGGCCAGGGCAACGAAGTCATCGTCGGCCCGGGCTGTCGTCGCCGGCACCGCGGCAAGCGCGCTACCGACCGCGACGCCGACGGCAATGATCGACCGCACCGCTTCGCTCCTTTTCAATGCTCAGGACTGGAATCTAGCGCCGAGGTCGGCGTTCGCGCGGGAGGTTGGGGTCGTCGCGTCTCACGGCCCCGAACTGACTTCTGGGTCCTCAGCCAGGTAGGTGACCTCGTACCACCGCTTGGATGGTCCGGCGTCGGATGCCTCGGTGGCGGTCGCCCGTTCCAGCCGCACGTCAGTCAGGTGCGGATTGTCCACGCGGATAAGGTCTTCGAGCTCCGCATGCAGCGCATCGACG
>DASTKA010000621.1:0-5099 GCA_035716165.1 Mycobacterium sp.
GATGAGTGGCGGCGGCAGTGGTTGTAGTCGTGTTTCCAGTCGCTGATGATGATGCGGGCTTGGGCCAGCGACCAGAAGCTGTTGATGTTGAGGCATTCGTCGCGGATGCGGGAGTTGAACGATTCGACGTAGCCGTTGCGCCAGGGCTCCCCGGGGGGGATGAAGTGCAATCCAACGTGGCCGGCGGCCCAGTCGGCCAGTGCGCTGCATGCTAATTCGGGTCCGTTGTCGCAACGCAGGACCCCGGGATGGGCGCCGCGGTGTGCGGCCACGCGGTCAAGTTCGTCGATGGGGTCATCGCCGGTGATGCTGCGTTCGACCATCCCGCCGAGGCATTCTCGGGTGTGTTCGTCGATGATCGAGGCGATCTTGACCGGTCGCCCGTCGGTGGTGACGTCGAACTGGAAGTCCACCGCCCACACTCGGTCGGGCGCATCAGCAGCCACGTCGGGCGGCGCGGTGGAGGTGCCGTGGCGTTTACGCTTTCGACGCTGCGGCACCCGCAGTCCTTCCTCACGCCAAAGGCGTTGAATCTTCTTGTGATTCACTGCCCAGCCTTCACCTCTGGCGTCGTGGTAAGCCGGCCGGAAGCCACGGCGGGGATGATTCTTGGCGTAGGTCCGCAGCCACTGCCGCAGTGCGGCATCCGGATCGGCGGGTGTCGCCGCGGTGGCTTCGTGGCGCTGGGTGGCGCGGTGTTGCCCGGTGACGCGGCAGGCGAACCGTTCACTGACCCCCAGTACGCGCTGGAGGTGACGAACGGCCGCCCGCCGGCGTTCCGGGCCTAGAAGTTTCCCCGGGCGATCTCCTTGAGCGCGACTTTCTCCAACTCGGCATCGGCCGGAAGGCGCTTGAGGGTGGCGTTTTCACGTTCGAGGTCTTTGAGGCGTTTGGCGTCCTCGGCCTTGAGGCCACCGAACTGGTTACGCCACCGGTGATACGTCGCCTCGGACACACCCAGCTCGCGGCACACCGCCGCGGTGTCCTTGCCCTCGGCCAACAGCCGATCGGCCGCCATCAGCTTGCGTACAACTTGCTCGGGGCTGTGCCGTTTCCTGGTCATGATGATGTCGAGCCTTCCTGCCCACAACGTGGGCCGCAAGACTCTCATAAGCCATGGATCAACCAATCGGGGTCAGGCCACACCGCCTGTGAATTAACACAAAAGCTGTGCATAAGCAGGGCAAAACAGCGCTGACCAGGTTTGGTGACGAGGCTGGCGGGTAGCCGAGCGCAATGAGTCGGCTTTGGGCCAACCGGGTGATCTCAATGCCGGTCGGCTATTAGTGAGGACTCAAAAAACGGAGGTAAACCCGATGAGCCTAGAAGGAAAGACGCAATCCGACGCGTCTGTCGGCGAGCTGATGGCACAGCTCTCGTCGCAAGTGTCCCGGCTCGTCCGCGATGAAATGCGACTGGCAGAAAAAGAAATTCGACAGTCGGCCAAGCACGCCGGTCTCGGGGCGGGTCTGTTTGGGGCGGCGGGACTGCTGGCGTTCTTCGGCCTGGCAAGCCTGATTTCGGCGACCATCGCGGCGGTCGCGCTGGCATTGCCGGTCTGGGCAGCCGCGCTGATCGTCGGCGCGGCACTGCTCGGCGCGGCTGGGATGGCTGCGCTGGTCAGTAAGAGCCAGGCGAAAGATGCCGCCCCGCCGGCGCCGTACACCGTCGCCAATGTGAAGCAGGACATCCAGGAACTGAAAGATGCTCGACATGACCGGCGCTGAACACACACCACAGCAAGCGGGTGCTCATAGGGCTGAACCCGGTCGCGACGCCAGCATTCACGACTTGCAGGCTGATATCGAGCGCACGCGCCACGAACTCGGCGCCACCATCGAATCCCTTTCCGCCAAGGCCAACGTCATCGAGAGAGCGAAGGTCAAAGCGCGGGCTGTCGCACCGTCGGTAGCGATAGTGGTTTCGCTTTCCGGCGTCACGGCGATCGGCATCATCTGGTGGCGGCGCCGCCGACGCTAAGCGGTCAGCACGCCCCGCGGGGTCTCGGCGGGCTTCGCCGGGGCGGGCGGTTCTGGCAGGTTGTTGGTCGCGCCGCCGTCCTCTTCAGGTATGTAGTCGCCGTACACGTCCAACGTCAGCGTGTATGTGCTGTGCCCAGCCACTTCGACACTTGCATGAAGTGGACGCCCGCCGACAGCTGGAGCGTGGCGAAGGTGTGCCTAAAGTCATGCAGACGGCATCCACGAACGGCGGCACTGTCTTTCGTCGCCGGGCGGCTCGCCGGTAGACCTACAGCCTCTAAGGCGGGGCGCAGTAGGTTCTGGTAGTACCCGCCGGGCCTGGTGAGCAGGTGGCCCCATGAGTCGTGGCCGGGCGGGTTTGTGTACCCGGTGCCGCCCTGGGCACCCGACTATCGCCGCGCAGCGAGACGTCGAGCAGGCGTGAACCGGACGGGCATCGACCTGATCCCATTGATCAGGTATGAGCGCACCCGCTCGACCGGCCCGGCGAGTTCAAGCCCATTCATCCGCGACAGCACCTCGGGAATGATTGCCGAGGCCTCCACACGCGCGAGATTCGCGCCGAGGCAGAAGTGGGTCCCCCCTCCGCCGAAGGCGAGATGGGGATTCGGTGCCCGGCCAATGTCGAAGACTTCGGGATCGGCGAATCGCGTCTCATCACGGTTGGCCGACGGGTAGAACATCGCCGCCCGGTCGCCCGCCTTGACGGGTATCCCACGCAATTCGGTGTCCTTGGTCGCCGTGCGCAGGAACACCGTCACCGGGGAGGTGTAGCGCAGCATCTCCTCGATCGCGGTCGGCATCAGCGAAGGGTCTGCATCAAGCCGTCGCCGCTCAGCGGGGTGCTCTATCAGGGCCAGAATGCCGCTTGCGACGAGGTTGCGGGTTGTATCGCCCCCGGCATTGATCAGCAGCATGAAGAACAAGTTGAACTCCAAGTCGGTCAGGCTCTGACCGTCAACTTCGGCGTGGAGTAAAGAGGTCGCGATGTCGTCGCCGGGGTCCGTACGTTTACGCGCCGCGAGCTCCGTGGAGTACTGGTACATCTGAATCACAGCTTGCTCGATGGCGCTGTCGCCGACGACGTAGCCGCTGTTCAGAATTTCGGACAGTTCGTAGAGTCGACGACCGTCTTCGAGTGGAATGCCAAGCATTTCGGCGATCACATAGGACGGCAGTGCCCCGGCAACCTCGTCCACGAAGTCACACTCGCCTCGCTCGATCACATCGTCGACGATCTGCCGCGCCATGTCCGCAATGTGTTCGTTCAGCTGCGCGACGTGACGGGGTGTGAAGCCCTTGTTGATTAGGTTGCGAAACTTGGTGTGCTTCGGCGGGTCCATCTGCAACATGATCAGCCCGAGTGAACTTTCGTCTTCGGGCGAGATTTCGTAACTCACGCCTTTTGCCTGTGACGACCACGTTGCGCTCTCCCGCGAAACGGCCAGTACCTCGTCGTAGCCAGTCAAAGCCAAGAACCCGGGTCCGTCCTTGTACGGGTGCCAGGCAACGGGGGCCCGGTGGCGGAGCTCGCGGAACGCCTCGTACGGCATGCCGGACTCATAAGTATGCGGATCGGCTAGGTCGACGCCGCCGATGCTGATCGCGTCTGCGGTCACGGTCCACCTCCGCGCGGCAAGCTCAGTCCCGGGCTGGGCGACGCTACCAGCCAAACCATAGCTGGCAAACACAAAATTCGGAACGCATTGCCATCTACACATAACGGGCCAGCCACTGGTGCAGCGTCTGACGCGCCACTCCGGTCTTCTCTGCGGCCTGCGACACCGACAACCCATCGCAAATCACCGCCATCACAGCCTGATACCGCTGCTCGGCCACACTCAACTCCCTCATCTAGGTAGTGTCACCGATCAACCGAAACAACTGTCACGCATCACCCGACGACGAAATGTCACGCATCAGCCGAGGTCATACAAGGAAACGAGTGGGGCGGGCGGGGCCCGAACCCGCGACCAACGGATTATGGGTCCCTATATAGCGCACGAACGGCCAGGCAAAACCGTAAGCTGGGGCGGATCAAATCGCCTGTAACACAGTGAAATTGACCATTGCCGGTACGTCCTGTGTACGGCGCAGTACGGGCCAGATTCGCCCCTGGACGCCGCGTTGCCGCCGCGACGGGACGACGTTAGCTGGTTAGCTAGGGACGGACCGCCGCCAACACCCCGACCCATGCACGAGGTGATGTGACTTTGACGCTCACTTCCGACGATGCGGCCGATCAACCAGCACCCGCTGTCCGTCTCGCCACTGAACGACGCGAATCTGATGGCCGGTTTGCACGCCGGTGACCGGGTCGACACGAAAGCGACCGAACAAGGTGGTGGTATCGAGTCGTTGTGACGCGGCCAGCACCGGCAAGGACTCAACAGTGCCGGCTTCCTTCACACAGCGCTGCCAAACGACACCTGCGGCGAAGGCCGCAGCAGCCGGATAGGGCGGCTCAGTACTGTTCGCGCCCCGGTAACAACGGCTGAACCATTCGCTGGTAGGCCCGTCCGCGGGGTCATCTGTCCCGTCGTCGAACCACTGGCACGGTCCGTAAAGCCCCTCCACGCGATCACCGATGGCATGCCGGAGCTCATCGACCCCCGCGGCGACCAATCCAACTGCGCGCCAACGGTGTTCGCTGGACCACTGCGCGATCGCGACGTCGTCGTCGAAGGAACCGGCCGATAACAGCACATCGCCCGCCGGGACCTGCGCCAGCATGTCTCTGGCCCGGCCTGGCCGAAAAGTGACCGACCGCCGCAGGAGACCGAGTCTCCGCGCCACCACAGCCGCCTCTTTGGCCACCTCGCGACCAAACCCCGTGTCGACGTGCACTATTACCACCTCTGACCCCTCCCCAAGACCGTCGGCGACAAGGGTTTCGAGCACTGCGGCGAGATAGCGGTAAGCGGGAGACTCCACGTTGACGACACGCGGATACGCGGGCCGCGCGAGCCGGGCGGTCGCACCACCGTGGTTCCAGACGACCCCTGTGCTGGCGGCCGCGGCCGCGAGCGCGGGCCCCGAACCGTACGGCCCGAACACCACGTTGGGCCGGCTAGCCTCGGCGGCCCGTATCGCGGACGCCGCGGAGGGGTAAGCGTC